>JACQUF010000162.1 GCA_016210435.1 Chloroflexota bacterium | reverse complement strand
GGTCCTTGAGGAGGTTCATGGCGATGTACAGGAAGTTCCCTGAGCCGCATGCGGGATCAAGCACCTGGACCTTGCTCAGCCGCTCCAGGAAGCCCAGGAGCGGCGTCTCCATCTGTTGACGGAGCCGGCCCTCTGTGCGGCCCGTGGCCTCCGCCCGCTTCGCGGCCAGGTCAAGCACAGTCCGGCGGACCTCCTCCCATTCACGGCGGAGCGGCTGCATCAGCACGGGCTCCACCACGGCGCGGATGTCGTCCGGGTGCGTGTAATGCGCCCCGATCTGCGTCCGCTTCCCCGGGTCGAGCGACCGCTCGAAGAGGGTGCCGAAGATGGCGGGCTCGACGGCGCTCCAGTCGAAGCGGGCAGCCGCCCGCAGGATGGCAAGCTCTTCCACGGTCAGTTCGAGCGGTTGCGCGTCGGTGAACAGGCTGCCGTTGAAGTAGAGAATGTCCTCCAGGAGCGACGTGCCGCCGTGGGCCATCGCGTCGAACAGTTCCCGCGTGTATCGCACAAACTCGGCCGGCTTCTCCGCGGTCCGCTCGACGATCCGCGAGAAGTGCGCCTTCGGGAGGAGTCCCACGTCCTCGGCGAACAGGCAGAAGACAACCTGGTTCAGGAAGTGCGCGGCCAGGTGGGGGTCGATGCCGCGAGCGCGGAGCCGGTCCGCGAGCTTGGCAAACTCGCCCGCCGCCTGCTCCGTGACGCCCGTGGCCGTCTGGCCGGGTTTCAGGGCATCGGGGTTGAAAAAGACGCTCCGGAGGACCGCCATCTCTTCCGTCTTGGCAAGGTCAGCGGTGGCGAACCGGTAGACCCTGGTGACGGTGTTGGTGAAGTTGGTGTGGACCTCGAAGCGATCGAGGTCGCAGACCACGAGCAGGGGCGGGCTCTCCAGCGCCTCACGGTACTGGAGCAGCTGGCGATAGGCCGCGTCCAGGTCCTTGTGCTTGCCCTTGTACTCCCACGCGAAGAAGCCCCTCTTCCACACATCCGCGAATCCGTCGCCGCCGGTGTTCTTCGATGCTCCCTTCTCGAATGTGAAGTGCGAGCCGTCGGCGTCCACGTCCACAGGCTTGGGGTGGCCCACGAGATCGCACAGGTCGTTGAAGTGGGACTGGGATGCGGCGCTCTCCTTGAGCGTCACCTTCGACCACTTTGCGATGAATTCGTGTGGGAGCATTGATCCGCCTACGAGCGCGTTCGGCGGAATGATAGCACGGGGGCGGGAGACCGGCGTGAGACGTTCGTTAAGCGCTTGGGTCACTACCAGGCGGACGCCGCGCGGCGGGCGGTCTTGGAGCCAATGTCACCAGCCGGACAAAAGAGAAGGCCCCGAGGGTGTCCTCGAGGCCTCATTACGTATCTGGTTGATGGAGGCGACGGGCGGACTCGAACCGCCGCATAGAGGTTTTGCAGTTCCCTTGAATAGCTACGCCCAAGCTGGTCCACGCGTCGGTTTGTATCTGTGGCCGTCCGTTGTTGTACGGGGTGTTCCGCCCCCGTTGCGGTCAAAATTGCGGTCAAACTCCCGTATCTGCGACAGATAGGAACCGGGCGTCAGGAGTGGCACGACGGCGCGCCGCTGGCTGAGTACACCATCGCCCTTGGCTGCGTCACCCCGCAGCGCCCACCAAATCGCGGTTGATCTGTTGGACGATGGCGGCGGCATCCTCTCCGCCCAAGACATGAACGACCGGATGTTGCGACAGCCGCTTAGCAACGTTCTGCCAAGCCTTGAGGCGCCCCGACTTTACCTTGCGGTTGAAGTTGAGGATTTCTATGCCGATCACTTCTCGTGTCTTCGGGTCTTGCATCACCACAAGGTCACGCAAGACCAGCGCGACCCCATCCTTGGGTCCGTCCCCGAACGTGATGTACAGGTGGTCGGTATCAGGGTCATGTTCCAGCGTGAAACCTCCCTTGAGGAAGGACATGCCGATGTCGCGCTTGACGAACTCGCGTGCCGCAGCCTCATATGCGCTGGCATTTTGCTTGATGAACCCATCGACTCGCTTGTCGCCCATGTTGCCCCCTCAGAAACGGACACGCAGGAACCGACCTGGCCTGATATGTTCTGTGAAATAGCATGAGACCACGCAGTATTCAGGGTCAGCAAAACTTTCCTCAATAGCGAGCAGGTAAAGATGTCTGCTTCGGCCCACCTTGTCGCCGCGAATGTACTTGTAGATCACGTCGTATTCGTCTTGGACCACGATGTCCGGGTCCTCGACCACCTGTCGGACGTGCAACTCGCGACCCTTGATCTCCGGGTGCTTGCTGACGTGCTTGTCCCAGTTGGCCCTACCTAGAAACGTCGGCGCGTTGGTCTGCCCATTGTGGGTACGGAAGACCTCATCGGGCACAGGGCCTCGCAATCTGAGCGTCTTGTGGACGGTCTTCCCTCTCCATTCTAACGCTCGTACGTGTGTTAGGTTCCCACGTATGGATGACCGGCTTCCGGCACTCTCCGACGATTGCGGGCAGAGCGTACACCCGTCAATTTCCGCCCGTCAACGCGAAGCCCCGGCGCCAGCCCACACGCCATGCCGCCGTGCGCTTGAGTTGGGCCGCGTTCACCCGTCTGCGTGTGCAGCCCGCTCCAGGTTGAGCGCCAACAGCCGTTCCAGGATATCCCCCTCCGTGATGTCGTGCGGC
>JACQUF010000020.1 GCA_016210435.1 Chloroflexota bacterium | reverse complement strand
GCGCTGATCCTGGCCCTGTACGTCGGCGCCCTCGTCGTCCTGCGGAGCGTCGGCGCGGACAAGTTCAGCGAATCTACCCTGAATCTTTCCTTAGTCATCGCGCTGCTCGCCGGCGTTCCTCTCGTGCCGCAGGTTAGATCCGGAGTTTCGCTTCTTGTCGACCGTCTGCTCTACCGCGATTTCGTAGACCACCAGGGCGTCATCCGCGAGGTCAGCATCAACGCAGTCCGGACTACCGATGTCGGCGGTATCAACCACGGCATCCTCGACCGCGTCGCGTACGCTCTTGGCCTCACATACACGGCATATGTGGAATTCGGAGCCGACAAGGCAATGGTCATCGCGAATGCGAGATCGGTGCCAGATTCGATCGCCGTAAAGGCCATGTCTATCCAATCGGAGGGCAAGGCGGATGCCGCGAGGCCTGTGCTCGTGGACTCCGGCCTCGAAGTCGGCCAGGCCCTATGCGCGACGGTGCCGGGCAGGGAGCAGCAGATCGGCTACCTGTTCCTGGGTCCAAAGGAGAGCGGGGAACCTTTCAACTCGGAGGACGTTCAGCTCGCGCAGACGGTGGCAAGCCTGCTTTCCACGGTCGCCGCGCGAATCCGCCTCCTGGACGAACTCCGGGCGCAATCGATCGAGCTGGGCAAGCTAAACGTGCGCCTGGTCGAAGTCGAGGAACAGCAGCTCGCCCGGCTTTCCGCCTACTTGCACGATGAACCCCTGCAGAAGGTGACCTATGTGCTCGGCCAGTATCGAGACCGGTACTCTGACGACCAGCTCGCAAAGATCCTCCTCGACGTGACCAACGATCTGCGGCTCGTGAGTGGCACGCTGAGTCCCGCGATCCTGGTGGATCTCGGGCTCGTCAGGGCTCTAGAAGCGCTTGTGCGCGACACCGAGAGCAGGGCGAAGTTCCAGGTCGAGTTCCAGGTTTCGGGCATTGGACGGGAGCAGCGCCTTCCAATGGGAGTCGAGCTGACCGCCTACCGCGTCGCCCAGGAGGCACTGGCGAACTGCCAGAAGCATTCGAAAGCGACCGCGGTCTGGATGGAGCTTGCGGTGTCGATGGACACTCTCGTCCTATCGGTGGACGACAATGGGGTCGGGATCAACGGCGCCATGAGCGAGCCCGAACGGGCATCAACCCATCTCGGGCTCCGCCACCTGAAGCAACGCGTCGAAAGCTACGGCGGCAGTCTTACGGTCGCAAACCGGCGATCGCGGGGTGCGAGCCTGGTAGCGACCATTCCGGTCACAAGGGAAATATCCGATGCAGGGTCAGAGTTCAGAATCCATGCCAACTAAGACGATCATGGTCGTCGACGATCACCCGATGATGCGGGTCGGGGCGGCCGCGGCCCTTTCGAACGCGCCGGACTGCACTGTCGTGGGGGAGACCGACAACGCTGGAGATGCGCTCGAGATGGCCCTCCGCCTGAAGCCGAACATCGTGCTTACCGATATCCGCCTCAAGGGCGACCGCACGGGCGTGGACCTGGCCCGTGACCTGCGCTCCCAGATGCCCGACACCAAGATCATCGTGTTCACTAACTTCCCGCATGAGCCCTATGTCCGGGCAATGATGGAGCTCGGCGTAGAGGGCTACCTCCTGAAGGACACGCCGCCGAGCGATGTCCTGGACGCGATCCGCATGGTCTACAAGGGCCGCAACGTCTTTTCATCGGCGGTCACGAACAGCATCGTTCGCGGGTACCTCCGCACCTCGGACTCGAAACAGGACAAGTCCAGGGAGGGCCTCACGAGCCGCGAAGCGGAAGTGCTGCAGCTTGTAGCCGAGGGCCGGACCAACGATGAGATTTCCCAGACCCTCGGTGTGTCGGTCAAGGCGATCCAGGTACATCTGTCGAACCTGTACGCCAAGCTCGGCGCCCACAGCCGCACGGAAGCCGTAGTGCAGGCCGCCAAGCGGGGTCTCGTCGTTCTGGAAGACAAAGTCCCGTAGTCGTACGCCTCGGCGGACCGCGGCCGGTCAGCGGGCGGCCCTTCGACGAGCCCAGGGAACGGCCGCCGAGGAAACAAGATCGGGATACCCAGCCACGCCCCCACTACTGTGGCATCCTCCGATGCGCGCGCGGGTGAACACGCCGGACGATTGATCACCGAAGCGGCAAGAGAGGCCGCTCAAAAGAGGCGCATCGGAGTCCCGTGGCGACCCTGGCCAGCATCAAGCCATCCTTCCTCCGCGCCCGCCCGCGGGGCATCCCACGGAGTGGCGAGCGCTTCACCGCGCGTCTGCCCGTCCTGGCCGGCGGCGCGACCCTCGCGATGCTGCTGGCGATGACCATCGGGACGACGGTCGCCCTCAGAAGCCTCATGGCCGAAAAAAGCCAGGGCCGGTTCGACGAATTTGCTTCCAACGCCGCGGCGAGCGTGAGCGCAGAGGCCTCCCGTAGCCTCACTGAGATTGCTGCTGTCGAAGGACTGTTCGGCGCTACACAGGACGTGACCGCAGGCGAATTCAGCAGCTTCGCCATTCCGATAACGAGAGCCGGTTCGGCTGTCAAGGCGCTTGGATTCGCCCGACTTGATACGTCTCCGGCCGGAACCGGAAGGATTGACCTCGACTCGACCGGTCCCGCCGACAGGTTTCTGGTCACGCATCTGCAACCCCAGCGCAGCGGCGCGGTCATCGTTGGCACGGACCTGACCTCCGATACCCGTTTCACGCAGGCGACGTTGAAGGCGCGTGAGACCGGTGCGTCGGCTGCGACCGGACCGATGGAAGTACCCGGAGGCGGAGTCGGCTTTCTGGTTTTTGCCCCGGTTTACGGGCGCACAGCTCCTGCGGGTGAAGTCTCGCTTCTCGGCTACGCGTTCGGCGTCTACGACGTCGCCGAATTCCTCGCAGAGCCGCTCAATCGGGCAGGGCTCGGGTCCGTACAGCACCGGGTTCTGGACCGGGTGCCCGGTGGGCCCGCGCGCGAGGTCTTTCCTGTTCCCGGCGGGGATAGCGCAGGCGCCTGGGTGCAAGGGTACCGGGCGTCGGCGAACCTCGCGGTGGCGGGCCGTGAGTGGTCCCTGGAGTTCCTGTCACCTCGCGACTATGGTCTCAGCCCCCTCGAACGGCAGGTATGGGTGATTGTGATGTCGGCAGGGCTCGCCCTTACGGTCGTAGCTGCCGGCTCCACGTACTCGCTCGTCGCCAGCCGTCGCCAGGTACGAGACGACCTGCAGCTTATGACGACGCAGCTCTCGGTGGTCCTCGACGCCGCTCTCGAAGGGATATTGATCACCGACCGCCGCGGGAGGGTTGTCTGGGCAAATGGCGCGTTTTCGAGAGCGTTCGGCCTCGGCGCGGCAGGCCACCTCAACGGTCTGCCATGGCAGGAACTGTGGAAGCTGCCAGAAGTCGAGATAGCAGATCGGGACCGGTTCGCAGGGCGGATGGCCGAAATCAGCGCGAGCCAGACGCTCGCAGTCTCGAACGAAGACGTCGAAGTCAAAAAGCTGGCTCGCCGGACCTTCTCGCTCACATCGGTCCCCGTCGCCGACCAGGCGGGAACATATCTCGGGCGGCTCTGGGTCTACCGCGACGTTACAGCCGAGCGTGCCGCCGACCGCGCCAAGTCGACGTTCGTATCGATGGTTTCGCATGAGCTCAGAACACCTTTGACATCGGTTGTCGGGTTTCTGGACCTCGCGCTCGATGAGCTCGGCGCGGGAGCGAACGGCAAGCTGCCCAAGTACCTCGGCACCGCAAGGACCAACGCGGAGCGGCTTCAACGGCTGGTACGCGACATCCTGGAACTGTCGTCGCTCGAGGCGGGTGGGTTGAAGT
>JACQUF010000150.1 GCA_016210435.1 Chloroflexota bacterium | reverse complement strand
GTGTCGCGGGGTGAGTACATGACCTCGTACACCCCCTACCAGCCGGAGGTGGCCCAGGGGACACTGCAGACGGCGTTTGAATT
Source organism: Chloroflexota bacterium (assembly GCA_016210435.1). Taxonomy (GTDB): domain Bacteria; phylum Chloroflexota; class Dehalococcoidia; order Lucifugimonadales; family Lucifugimonadaceae; genus VGZT01. The sequence continues at coordinate 2,314 of JACQUF010000150.1, read as the reverse complement.
TCAGAGCCTTGTTGCGCTCCTGATGGGCATGGAGGTCGCCAACGCCGGAATGTACGACGGGCCGACCGCCTTCGCCGAAGGCGCTCTCATGGCCTGCCGGGTGACCAAACGTAACAAGCTCGCGGCGCTGCGGTCCGTCAGTCCTCGCTTGCTAGATGTCGTACGGTCCTATACGGAACCCCAGGACGTCCGCCTCGAACTGCTTCCGGAAGGCGAGCGAGAAGTCCCGGGCGACGTTGCGTGCCTGCTGGTGCAGAGCCCGAACGGGCTGGGTGTCGTCGAAGACCTCTCGGCCTGGAGCAAGGCCGCCCACGCGTCGGGAGCGCTTGTGGTTGCCACGGTGAACCCTACCGCGGTCGCGCTGTTCAAGTCGCCAGGCGAGTGCGACGTAGACATCGCCACTGCGGAGGGCCAGGCTCTGGGCGTGCCCCTCAGCTTCGGCGGCGCCTATGTCGGGTTGTTCACTTGCAAAGGCGAGTTCGTCAGGCAGATGCCTGGCCGGATCGTCGGCCGCACGACAGACACAAAGGGGCGCACCGGCTACGTCCTCACTCTGCAGACGCGGGAGCAGCACATTCGCAGGGAGCGTGCGACTTCCAACATCTGCACGAGTACCCAGCTGATCGGTCTGATGGTGACTGCGTACGTTGCGGCGCTTGGCAAACATGGGCTGCGAGAGGTCGCTGAGCTCTGTTACCACAAGGCTCACTATGCCGCGGATCAGATCTACCGGATTCCCGGCTATTCGCTTCCGGCACCCGGGACGTTCTTCCACGAGTTCGTCGTGGGTTGTCCGCTGCCGCCGCAGGATGTCAACGCGCTGCTGATCGAGCGCGGGATTGTCGGCGGTCTCGATGTGAGCGACCGCGTCAGAAACGGCATGCTCATTTGCGTCACAGAGATGAACACGAGGTCTGAAATCGACGATCTCGCTTCGGCGCTTCGGGAGATCGGGGCAGGCCTTCGATGACTCAGTTCACCCCCGGCGCCCTTGATCGCCGTCTTCTCATGGACCGATCGGTGACTGGCCGACGCGCATCCCGGCTGCCGGCGCCCGACGTCCCGCTCGCCCCGTTACCGTCGCAGAACATGCTGAGGAAGGGCCTCCAGTTACCTGAGATACACGAACTCGAGCTGATCCGATACTTCACGCTTCTCAGCCAGCTGAACTTCTCGATCGACACGAACTTCTATCCGCTCGGTTCGTGCACGATGAAGTACAACCCCAAGTTGAACGACGAGATTGCCGGGCTGCCCGGGTTCGCTGAGATCCATCCGCATCAACCGGACGATTCGGTCCAGGGCGCGCTGCATGTGATGTATGAACTCCAGGAAGCGCTTGGCGAAATCACCGGACTTCCGAGCGTTTGCCTGACGCCTCTGGCAGGCGCCCAGGGTGAGTACGCTGGACTGCTGATAGCGCGCGCATACCACCGCGCCCGGCATGATTCGGAACGCAAGGTCGCTATTATTCCCGATAGCGCCCACGGTACCAACCCTGCTTCGGCATCGATGGCGGGTTTTGAGGTCGTGACGGTCCCGTCCGACAAGCAGGGGAACGTCGACGTCGAAGCATTGAGGAAGCTCGCGGACCAGCGCACCGCGGTTTTCATGCTGACGCTGCCGAGTACCGTTGGCCTCTTCGAGCCGCAAATCCTCGATATCACGAAGATCATTCACGAAGCCGGCGGCCTGGTTTACGCGGATGGCGCCAACCTCAACGCGTTGTTGGGCATCGCGCGGCTGGGTGATCTCGGTTTCGACATCGCCCATTCGAACCTGCACAAGACCTTCTCGACCCCGCATGGCGGCGGCGGTCCCGGGGCCGGGCCTGTGCTCGTGTCGGCCGCGCTCAGAATCTATCTGCCGACCCCGGTCGTCGAACGAAGCGATAACAAGTACCGCCTCGTCGCGCCGGAAAAGACGGTGGGCAGGCTAAGTGGATTCCAGGGCAGCTTCGGCATCCTCGTTCGCGCCTACACGTACATCCGAAGCATGGGCCTGGAAGGCATGCGTCAGATCAGCGAGAACGCGATCATCAATGCCAACTACATCCAGGCCCGACTGAAGGACGACTACGCCCTTGCCTTCTCGGACAGGCGGTCGATGCACGAAGTCGTGTTCAGCGCGCGCCGCCAGAAGGCGAATGGCATCAGCGCACTGGACATAGCGAAGCGTCTGATCGACCACGGGATCCACCCGCCGACGATGTACTTCCCCCTGATCGTGGACGAGGCCCTGATGGTCGAGCCCACGGAGACGGAGAGCAAGGAGACGCTGGACGAGTTTATTGCGGTGGTGAAGCGCGTGGTGG
>JACQUF010000149.1 GCA_016210435.1 Chloroflexota bacterium | reverse complement strand
TGGCGGTGATGATCTCGAAGGCGCCGTTCAACCGGCGCCGTCCGTACTTGCGTGCGAGTTTGGATGCGCCTTCGTTAGCTTCTGCGCCAGAGTTGGCGAAGAAGACCCGATCCAAACACGAGTTTTCGATCAGCAACTGTGCCAGCTTGAGCTGCGGGATGGTGTAGTACAGGTTCGACATCTGAAGGATCTGGTCGGCCTGGTGCCGGATGGCAGCCGTCACCGCGGGGTGTGAGTGGCCGACATTCAAGACTGCCCAGCCGGCAGTGAAATCGAGGTACTCACGTCCCTGGTCGTCCCAGACCCTCGTACCTTCCCCCTTCACGAGTACCAGGGGCCGGCGCCGGACGACCTGCATGTAATATTTCGCCTCGATTGCCTTCCAGTCCGTCGGATTGGTCATCTAGCTCCTCTCGTTTCGAAGTGCTCTACTCGATCACCCTCGCCAGCGCTATGCAATATTCACCAGGCGATGGCCTCGCGCATATGAAGGGCATATTATGCCGCCATTTGCGGCGATTCCGTGCGAGAACGATCCATGGAATATGACGTAATAGTCGTCGGGGCGGGACCCGCGGGCGCCACCGCCGCGAGAGAGTGCGCCAGCCGAGGCTTGAAGGTCCTGCTATTGGACAAGGCCAGGTTCCCGCGCGACAAGCCATGCGGCGGCGGGGTCAACGTCCGGACCGCAAGGCTCATGCCATTCGATTTGTCGCCGGTTGTCGAGCGCACCGTGCGGCAAGTTGAATTCCGGGCTTTGTCTGGCAGGAGCTTCGTGAAATCGTCTGACGACCCGCTTTGTTACATGACCCAGCGGCACCGGCTAGATGCCTTCCTGCTCAATAAGGCTACGCAGGCTGGAGCGCATTTAGTCGAACGGTTTCAGGCTCGCTCGCTAGAGCGGGGTCGCGATCGGGTCGCGATCAAGGCAGATGGTGCAGGTTTCCGTGGTCGCGTACTCGTGATTGCCGATGGCGTAAACGGGACAACGGCGACGCTCGCGGGCATCAAAGTCGAGCATCAGATTGGGGCAGCTCTGGAAATCAACCTTCCGTTGGGGACAGCCGACCGCCCACGATCCGCTCATCGCCTTGTGATCTTCGCCCTTCGGATCAAGGGCGGGTACGGATGGCTCTTCCCGCGCGCAGACCACATCAATGTGGGTGTTTGTGGCTGGAAGACGGCGGGGCCGCAGCTACGCTTCACGCTTCGCGAAATATTGCACGGCCTCGGTAGAAACGAGACCGAGGGTTGGGGATGTCAGGGCTACCGACTCCCAGTGCGGCGTCCAGACGGGCCACTGGTCGACGGAAACGCCGTGCTTGTCGGTGATGCGGCCGGGATGGTCGAGCCGTTCTCAGGCGACGGAATCTATGGTGCGGTATGGAGCGGCAAGGCGGCTGCACTGGCCATTTCCGAATTCTTCTACGGCACCGAACCGGATCTGAACGGGTATGCGCGCGCCGTTGCTGCCGAGCTGGGTGCGAGCAACGCGTTTTCGCAACAGCTCCATGACCTCGCGCAATTCAGCCCGGATCAGTTCCTGCTGCTCGTTGAGAAGGCGCCGCGCGTGTGGCGCGCAATACGAAGGGTCATGCGGGGCGACGAAAGCTTCATCGAGATCCGCCGACGGCATGAAACCTGGGGGCTTATCACCGACCTGGTTTCGGACGGCATCAGGGTATGGCCGATGCTTGCGAGGCGGGCGGGAATTCCCGACCCGTTGCCGCCGGTCAGGTTCTGGAAAGGGAGATGGGCGAAGCGCTCCTCAGTGGCGACCGGAGGGAATTGAGGTTACGCGCCGCGGAAGAGACGGTTGAGGTCGGCGGCCGTCAACGCACTTGCAGGAAGGCTCTCTCGCGCATCGAGCCGACGCTCTTGGACGGCGACGTGGCTTTCACATTCGACTTCGTGTGCGGCCGCACCAAGCAGTAGCAGACGAAGGCCTCGCCCTGCCAGGTCTCGCTCAGGTCTGTTCATATGGCCACCCCGTTCCCGTCGGCATAATCCCTGCGCCCCCCTTACCGCCCACTCCCCGATGGGGCAAGGGGAGCGGGGCGCCCCGGTCGCCCGCGGATGATGCCGGCGTGCTGCTTACCAGAGTGTTACGGAGGCGGCCATTGCAAGGTTTCTATCCCGGCGAAGGAATTTCGCCAGCCTCATTAACGCACCATGGAGATTGTTTGGAGAGGTAGCACGCCCTCGCCCCAGTGGCAGCCAGCACGCAATCTCGGGGCTCCGTCATGCTGATGCCAGTCGGCCGCCAGACCGGCGAAGCCGGACCGACCCAATCGTGCGCCCCGAGGGGCGCGGCGCCCCTGGTCATCGCCCTCACCCGACCCTCTCCCGGTGGGAGAGGGGGTTTACTGGACGCCCGACCCT
>JACQUF010000145.1 GCA_016210435.1 Chloroflexota bacterium | reverse complement strand
GTGCAGGTCGCCTTGAGCGAAACCGAGTAGGTGCCAGCAGCCAGATTCGGGCCTTTGGTTTCAGTGGTTGAGGTGCATTTGTCCTTCCCCTCACCTCTGACCGTTGCGAATTGGAGAAAGCCCATTTTCGGATCCGGGATGGTCACCTTCCACTCTCCTACAATCTCAACTGTCGGGGAGAATGACGAGGCCCAACTCACACTGTAGTCCAGAGCCTGTATCAGCGATGGCGGCGTCTGCGGATAATTCACGATGAGCTTTCCTGTAAACGAGGCTCTGTGGCAACCACTGGTTCCGATATTGAGGTCGAACTCCCCTCTGGATGCTGTCGAGCTCCATTTAGTGAACTGCTGGGAACAGTTGGAATCGTGCATCCCCACTTCGATCTCGTGTTTGTCGAATGTCCCCCTATAAACTCCCCTGTACATCGTTTGAGAGTAAAGGGTGGCCGGAAGCAGCACAAAGAATATCCACACCGAGATCGTCCTTATCGGACCATTGAGTATTTGTTTCAAATTGCATCTCGTACTCATCATGTTCTCCTTCGATTTCCCAAGGGCTTGTAAAACTCTCGCCCAGTACCTCCTTCTCATCACCGCGTCCGAGGGCGCGACTGCGCGGGCGCGGAGCTCGCGCACCGCACCTTCAGGGACGCTGCGGCGGGACAGCCGAAAGGGCGGTGAGCCCCGTAGTTCCGAAGACCGCGAAGCTCGAGACCGGTTGGTCCGAGCTGAGGGTGAAGTATCCCCCGACCTGTCCTTCGGAGCTCGAGACGACCTGCGGCAGGAGCTTCGACGTCCTGCCGTTTGCGGCTACGATAATCTTCGCCGAGCCGGTCTGGACGCCGGCCGAGGCGTAGATCTTGAGATCGATGTTCGCCGCGACGCTATTCGGATTGAAGACCGCAAACCCGGTGAAATAGCCCGAGCCGTTGGCGACTTGCGCGAACGCCGCGAACTTAGCAGGTTCCGCGTCGAGCGGCAGCGAGGAGCGGAAGGCATTCGCGCTGGAAGGGTCGCCGAAAGTCACGCCCCCGACAATGCCGGTGATGCTGCTATCGATCACCAGGGAACCCACGGTGAGGACGTTGGCATTGAGTCCGAACACTTTCCCCACATCGCGCTGGTACTGCTCACCGGCGCCGAGCGAGATCGTCACGGGCGTGCTGAGGCTGGCGCCCGTTTCACCGATTGCCCGAATCGTGATGGTCGCCGACTTCGAGGTCGGGTTCACCAGGTTCAGGCGTGTGTAGTAGGCCCCGCCTCCGTTCGCAAGCTGGGCGGAATACAATTTGGCCGGCGTGCTGATGCCGCTTTGCAGGATCTGCCCGTTGAGGGCAGCGATCGACTCCCTCGAGACGAGCAGCTCGGCGGCCGAGATGTCGTGGTCCGCCCGGACCAGCAGGTAACCGAAAAAGCCTTTTGAGATCAAAGGGAACAGGTCCTGAATCCTTCTCGAGAGCTTCGCCTTCGGCGCAAGCGACACCTCCAGGGCCTCGACGGGCGACGGCGCGTTCGTCCGCAGCTCGAGTGTCACGTTCGTCTGGAAGTTGGTTGGGTTGGCGATGTGGATCTCGGTCGTGTAGGTGGGGTCGTATTCGATGTCGGTCAGGATGATCGACGGGGAGAGCACGGCCGGCACGTCCACGCCGTCGAGGGTGTTGGCGTCTCCGATGAGCTCGAACCCGACGACGGATTTCTTGTCGGCTCGCACCTGGACCCAACCACTGATCGCGTTCGTGTCGAAGTTGAAGAACTGGTGAACCACCTTCGGGATCTGCTCAGCGGCAGACAGCGTCGCTGATGTCGGGTTCGTCACGCCACTTCCGCTATGCTTCGTTCCTGCCTCTCCGTACGAGGTCAAGGTCAGACTCGACTTCTCGGTGCCCAGGTTCAAGAAGCCGAGCCCGGTGAAGACGCTGCTTGTGGTGCGAAGCATGGGAAAATCGAGCGACTTCTGGGTGAACGGGCCGAAGACCCCCAGGGTGTAGTACGGCCCGAGCCCCTCGACCCGCGCCGCGGCTGTCTTCTTCGCCGTGTCGAGGGTCGTCGTGTAGCTGGTGAGCTTGCCGGTCGCAGGATCGAAGGAGACGACCTTCAGGTTCGCTTCTTTGAAGTTCGCATCGTCGGGGAAGTCGATCGCGTCGTAATGAATCGTCAGGTCGGCTGTGAACTTCTGGTCGCCGAAAGGCGTCGTCGTGGTCGCCGGCACCGGGGGATCGACCTGCCACACCGTATTGATCCCGATGAAGTCGTTGAAGGCGGCCGCAAGGGGAACGGGCTCGG
>JACQUF010000030.1 GCA_016210435.1 Chloroflexota bacterium | reverse complement strand
CGGCCATTCCTGGATCACCTCATTCACCTGCTCCGGCGCCATGGCATCACAGAGGTAATCCTGGCGATCCAGTACCTTTCCGACGCGTTCGAACAGCACTACCAGGACGGAGCCTCATTGGGCGTCTCGGTCATACACGTGAGGGAAGAAAAACCACTCGGCACCGCCGGCGCGGTGAAGAACGTCGAGAAACACCTGGACGACACTTTTATCGTCTTCAACGGCGACATCCTCACCGATCTGGACCTGGCAGGGATGATCCGTTTTCACCGAGAGCGCGCCTCGAAGCTGACCATCGCGCTCACGCCGGTAGAGGATCCCACGGCTTATGGCCTGGTGGAACTGGGCGGCGGCCAGCGGATCAGGCGGTTCCTGGAGAAGCCGAAGTGGGAAGAGGTGACTACCAATCTCATTAACGCCGGGACGTACATTATCGAGCCCGAGGTGCTTCGGCACGTGCCGGCTCAGGAGTTCTACATGTTTGAGCGCGGCCTGTTTCCAGGCCTCTTGCAGCTCGACGAGCCGATGTTCGGCTACCCGTCCGACTGCTACTGGATCGACATCGGCACGCCACAGAAGTACCTGGACGTACATCGGCACGTTCTGGCCGGCAGGGTCAGTTGCCACCTCCCGGGAGAAGAGAGAGATAACGGCGTCAGGACCGGAAGGGGCTGCTACCTGGACCCCGCCGCTGCGGTCCAGGGGCCAGTAATCATGGGCGACCGGTGCCGGGTGGAAGGCGACGCCCGCATCTCCGGACCGGTGGTCATCGGGAACGACTGCGTAATCGGCGCCGGCGCGACGGTTGAAGATGCCGTGCTGTGGAACGGAGTCACGGTGGCCGCCGGAGCGACCGTCAAGCAAGCCGTGATAGCGAGCAACAGCCGTATAGAAAACGGTGCTATAATTTGCGGTGGCGCGGTTGTTGGATGCAATTGTGAGATCGGCCCGGGCAACACGCTGACAAATGGCATTCGCATATGGCCGGGCGTCAGTTTGCCTCCAAACGCCATCGGTTTTTGAGGCACCCGGCACGGCTCTGACCCGGCGAAACGTCCATAAGGCCGATCTAGCTGATAGCTGATGGCTGATGGCTGACAGCTCATAAAGATATGGCAGGTGATTTCCTAATATGGCAACCCGAATCAAGTTTGGCACCGACGGTTGGCGAGCAGTAATAGCGGACGATTACACCTACGACAACGTCCGCGTTGTCGCACAGGCGGTGGCGGATTACGCCCGCACGACCGGCCTGGCCTCACGCGGCCTTGTGGTCGGGTACGACACGAGGTTCGCTTCCGAACGCTTTGCCGAGACGGTAGCCGAGGTTCTCGCTGGGAACAGCATCAAAGCGTACCTCTGCTCCGGGCCCACGCCGACGCCCACGGTCTCATACTCGATTCTGGACAAGCGCGCGGGCGGCGCGGGAATCATCACGGCCAGCCACAACCCGTACTTATGGAATGGCTTCAAGTACAAGCCCGAGTACGCCGGGTCCGCATCACCCGAGGTGGTGGCGGCCCTGGAGGACAACATCAGACGCATCCAGGGCGAGGGGTCCGCTATTCCCTATATGACCGTCCAGGAGGCCGCGCAACGTGGCCTCTGCGAAGTGTTCGACGCCGCTCCCGCGTACTTCAGGCAGGTAAGCCGGCTGGTTGACCTTCCGGCGCTTAAGGAAGCCGGGCTCACCGTGGTCGTCGACGCGATGTACGGAGCCGGGAGCGGTTACCTGCCTGCGCTCCTGGAAGGTGGGATGACGAAGGTGATCCAGATCAACGGCGAGCGCAACCCGTACTTCGGCGGCATCAACCCCGAGCCGATCGCCCCCAACCTTGCGAAGCTCATGAAGATGGTTCCGCAGAGCGGGTCAGCGATGGGCATCGCCCTGGACGGCGACGCCGACAGGGTCGGCATCGTCGACGAGAAGGGGAACTTCGTGAACCAGCTTCAGGTCTTTGCCCTTCTCACTCTTTACCTGTTGGAAGTGCGCGGCTGGCGCGGTCCCATCGTCAAGTCGATTTCGGCGACCTCCATGGTCGAAAAGCTCGGCGCCCTGTACAACGTGCCGGTTATAGAGACCCCCGTGGGGTTCAAGTACATCGGACCCCAAATGATGCAGCGCGATGCGATGATAGGCGGCGAAGAAAGCGGCGGCTTCGGCTTTCGCGGGCACCTGCCGGAGCGCGACGGGATGGTCTCCGGGCTCTTCATCATGGACATGGCCATGCGCTTGAACCGCCCCGTGTCCCAGCTCTTGCAGTACCTGCGCGACCGGGTCGGCGACTACTTCTATAACCGCGTCGATCTGCACTTCCCGCCGGACCGGGGCGCAATCATCATCGAGCGGCTCCGATCTCTCCGCCCGGTGTCTCTCGACGGGAGCAAGGTAGTGAACGTGAAGACGGAGGACGGCTTCAAGTACTTCCTCGACGACGGCACGTGGCTGCTGATCCGCTTCTCCGGAACGGAGCCGATCATGCGCATATACACGGAGACCAATTCGCTGGAGAGAGTGGACCGGATGCTCGAGGAAGGGAAACGGTTGGCGGGGCTGTAGCTATGGTGGTTGAAAATTACGTCAGGCTGGCTTTTCACCTGAATAAGCACATCGACGGGCTGGTCGACTCATACTACGGTCCCGCTCACCTTCGCGGCGAAGTGGAGAAAGCGCCGCCAATGTCTCCGGCCGACCTGCGGGATTGGGCCAGGGAACTCAGACGATCGGTTGCCGGGGAGATAGAAGACGGCAACCGGCGGCACTTCCTGCAAAAACAGTTGGATTCTCTGGCGGCGCAGGCCGATCGCCTGGTGGGCACTTCCTACCCGTATCTCGACTACGTCAAGGTTCTCTTCGACATCACACCCGAGCGAGTGGAAGGCGCGGAGATGGCCAGGCTCGGAGACGAGGTCAGGCGGCTGCTGGAAAGGGCGGGGTACGCCGGTGACACCGCGGAAGCGGTGCAACGCTGGGAGGAGAGCCGCCGCATCCCTCCGGAGGACGTGGTCGAGAAGATCACCCAGATGGCGGATGAGGCCCGGCAGCGGGCACGGCAGCTCGTCCCCCTGCCGGCGGAAGAGTCGGTTGCGGTCGTGGGTGTCACGGACAAGCCGTGGAACGCCTACAACTGGTTCCTGGGAGGCTACAGGTCGCGAATCGAGGTCAACCTCGACGTCCCGATCAGCACCTTCCACGCCAGGCACCTCGTTCACCACGAGATGTATCCGGGGCACCACACGGACCACTCCTGCCACGAGCTCATTTGCTACCACCAGAAGGGCATGCTCGAGCCATCGGTGGAACTGATAAACACGCCTCGAAGCGCCGTAGTGGAGGGCCTGGCGAACACTTGCCACCTGTTCATCGAAGAGGCCGAAAAGGCCAGCGTCGAGCAGCAGCTCTACGAGGCG
>JACQUF010000153.1 GCA_016210435.1 Chloroflexota bacterium | reverse complement strand
GGGCGCCAGGCCGGCCTCCGTAATGTAGCGCAAAGGGACCGAATTATGCCGCGAAGTGCTCGGTTCCATCATCAACTCCACATTTTTGCCAGCTCAACATTTATCGATGGCAAGTAGATCGAACTTGGCGTAGTAGCGGAGGCCGGGCGGGTCGTTCACGAACAGAATCGGCTGGAATGGGTGCAGATGCACTCGTTCCGGCCGTTTCCATTTCATCCCGGCCACCTACACGTTCATTGACTTGCTCGGACGGCGCCCTGGCAGGCTCCTGGGCGCCGGCATCGGTGTCAGCGTGGTGCCGACATTGGGCATCAGGCTCATGGCAGCCATGACAGCCTTGAGGCCCCTGGCGGTTGTCCGCGCCGTAGAGCGGCGCCGGCAACCGACCGTCGCCGAAGGTCATGATGCCGCTGAGCAGCCGCCGGACGGCGCGTTTCTTGCCCTTGATCGCGCCGGTGAAGTTGAGGCCGATCCACGCCTGCAGCTTCTTCATCATCGGGTTGATCTCGGCGCGGGCTCGATCGTCGCTCGTGATCCTGCAGATGTCGTCCAGCAAGGCCATCGCCGCATCGGCCTCGGTCTCGGGAGACCGCTCGACGACGGCCGGACACGACCGCTGCTTCCCTTCCAGTTCGCGTTCTGCTGCTTGCAGGTCCGCACTGATGACGTCGAATTCCTCGCCGAGCGCGTCATAGCGGGCGTCATCCTTCTCCCGCGCCATCCGATGACGCACGATGGCCTGCTGTTGCTTGAGGTCAGCCGCCTTGGCGGAAAGAACCTCGATCTCCTGCATCGCAAGATTGGGCAGCAGCACATCCGTGTCCTGGCGGGCGCGTTGCAGCAGAAGGTCGCGAAGCTTGTCTCGATTTCCGTGGCGCTCAACGAGTTGGCGCAGGGTCTTGAGCGTGAAGCGCAAGATGGCTTCACCATCGACGGCATTGTTCTCGCATTCGGTTCCGGCCGATTTCCAGTATCGGCCGCAAACGTAAATCGGTCGTTGGCCGTGCATCCGGCCGTACATCGGGAAGCCGCAGTTGTCGGTCAGGTCGATGATGCGACACGCCAGCGGATAACGGGCGGGATTTTTGGTGCGCGGTATCCCGCGCTGGTTCTTGCCGCGCTCATCGATTTGCCGCTGCATCTCCTCGAAACGCTGCTCATCAAAAAGGGCCCCGCCCGTTCTCCTTATGATCCTGACCGACTTGTCGTTCATGATCGTTCGCGGCTTGTCCTGGTTGGTGTCGTCGATGTCGGTCGGCGTGGTGCGATCGGTGTCGGTCAGCAAACGCGGGCCTTCCTGACCCAGGCGCCGATGAGCGCCTTCAGAACGCCGCCCATATTCTTGCAAGCCGATGTTGATCGGATCCATGCAGATTTCCCGCACGGTGCTCGCCGACCACGTGCCCGTAACAAGATGGCGCTCGCCATGATCGGTGCGGGTCTTGCCGGCGTCGGGGCTCGGGATGCCGAGTTTGTTGAGGTGGGCGGCGATCCGCTTGAACCCCCAGCCCTGATGCTTGAGTTCCAGGATGTACAATCGCGTCTGGAGTTGAACGCCTTCTTTGGGCTTGGCGCGGACATGACAGCCGGCCTGCCGGATACGTCGGCCAGGAGGCAATTCTTCCAGGATATTCCCCTGGGCATCAACCAGCACACGCACGAAGCCGTAGGGGGCATTGCCGCCGGTGCGAAAGCCTTCCTGTGCGAGCAACACCTGCTTTTCCAGGACTCGTTCCGCCAGCTTGATGAGGAAAGCACCGCTCTCATAATAGCCAAGCAGCATTGCAAGTTCCCGTTCGGGGTATTGCCGGCCGCGCTCCATCGGCTCTGAAATCGTATCGCTGAAGATGATCGTGAGCCCCGCGAGCAGCAACCTCTTCTCGATGGCCACCATCTCGATGGCATCTTCCGGACGGGCAAAGCGGTCGCGCTTGTGGATGAAGATGTGCGAGTACGCCTTGTTACGCAGAGCGTCGTGATTCAAAGCGAGGAATCCTGGGCGACTCAAGTCAGCCCCAGTGATGCTGTCATCCAGGCGGATATCCTTGTACGAGATCAGCCGATGCGTCCTCATGTACTTCAGGTCATCCTGGGACGCGTCGAGGGGGACGTTCTGCCGCGCCGCCTCGCCGATAGCCCAAGTGAGTTGCGTTTCCATGCTCGTCTCCTGTCGGCCGTTACTCCGACGGAGATATCCGAGGCCGTGGTTCTTGGGTCGGCCAGCCATGTCAACTGCCCCTTTGCTGCTGTCCAGCGTGACGGTGATTCCAGAGAAGCTCGGCAAGCTCGTTGAGTGCCTCCTCCCCGTCGGACGGCGACAGATCAAGGAGCACATCGGCGCTCAGCTCGTCCAGGCCGCTCCAGGCGCAATGCTTTTCCCAGATGTCGAAAACTTTTTGCGTCAGCAGCGGCAATCCCTCCGTCTTGGAGAAGGCCCGCGCATCGGCGGTCAGCTTGGCCAAGGAGTCCTTCATCGCCGAGAAGACCGCGTCGACATCCTCCTTCTTCAGACCATCGCACAGGTCCCCTTCGAGCCAAGAGTTCAAGCGCAGGCAGGCCGACAACTCCATGAGGATCTCGGGGGACATGGAAACCCGTTTTTTCCGGCGCTGTTCCTTGCTCGGCACGATCCCGATACTTTCGAGGTGGCGAATCACCTCGTCGGCCATGAGGTAACCCTGGCGGTAGGCAGCTTCGACCGCGGGAGGAATCTGGGGGGACTCTGAATGGGAGGAGGTTGCTGACAACATCGTAGGCGTTCCTTGCCACCACGTTACGGTTCTTTCACCATAGAATACCCGAACAATCGTGGGAGCGAAAGAGAAGTTGCGTTGCGAACATGCGAGCATGGGGAGTGGGCGAACGAAGAACCCGATCTCAATCGCGGTCGAGCGCGGGTGAAAAACACCGGCCGACTTCGGCGTCTACGACCTCGACTTCAGCCGCCCGGCCGAGAACGTCGTCGCTAGCGAGACTCGCCGCGCGGCGAGCAAGACGCGCACGACCGAGATTTCCGACAGCAACCAGGGAGGGCGAGAGTCTAAATAAATACTTAAACGAGTGTCATAATATAGTATGCGGGTGCCTTAAACGTCGCCTGCCGTGATCCCCGGAAGCGGCACAGCCGCTTCCGGGGATCGTGTTTTTTCGCCGCCATCATCGGTCCTCGACCGTGATGACGCCACACCGAGTTCCCCCGCGTGCGCGGGGGCGGTCACTACCTTGACCGTCCCCGCGCGGGGATGGTCCCATCTGGAGGTCATCCCCATGAGTGCACCTTCTGTCTCCGTCAGTGTTCCGCGGTCTGAGGATTCGTTGCGCCAAGCCTTCCTCGCCATCCTGCCCAGGATCCAGACCCATGCCACTGTCTCGTTTCGACACGTCGAGTGTCCCGGTAAGCGCGCCGATCGCATCGCCGAGGTCATCGGCCTGTGCTGGCGCTGGTTCAGGCGCCTCGCCGAGCGCGGCAAGGACGCCACGCAGTTTCCGATGGTCCTGGCGGACTTCGCCGTTCGCGCCGTGCGGAGCGGGCGGCGCGTCTGTGGTCAACTGAAACCCAAGGACGTGCTGAGTGAAGTGGCCCAGGCGAAGCACGGATTCACCGTCGAACTGCTGCCGTCTTCCACCTGCGCCGCTCGCGAGAAGCTGTATTCGATCCCGCATGGCCAGGAACTCCAGGATCGCTACGAAGAGCGGCTCCGCGACAACATGCAGACGCCCATCCCGGACCAGGTCGCCTTTCGCTG
>JACQUF010000151.1 GCA_016210435.1 Chloroflexota bacterium | reverse complement strand
GCGGGAACACCCTGTCTTCCTTGTACGGGTGGGCATCGGCTACGGCCTCGTTGAGCTCGTAACCGATCCCTGGCGCCGTCGGCGGGATGATGTAGCCGTCCTGCCATTGGATCGGTTTCTTCAGAATCTGCGAGTAGAAGCCGCCAAATGTCTCGATGCTTTCCTGGATCAGGAAGTTCGGGCTGCACGTGGCGATTTGAATGTTCGCGGCGGCTTCGATTGGCCCTGCGTAAAGGTGTGGCGCCATCTGCGCGTAATGTGCCTCCGCCATTCCGGCGATCTTCTTGGCCTCCAGGATTCCGCCTACCCTTCCCAGTGCTGGCTGAAGTATCGCGGCCGCTTGCTTGTCGAGCACGTCTGCGAAGTCGTACTTGCTGACAAGCCGTTCGCCCGTTGCCACAGGGATGCTGGTCGAGTGGGCCACTCGTGCCATCTCAACCCGGTTTTCAGGCGGCGTCGGCTCCTCGAGCCAGAGGGGGTCGAACTTCTCCAGGCGTTTGGCAAAGCGGATGGCGCTTGACGTAGTCATCTGGCCGTGGGTCTTGATGAGCAGGTCGCACTTGCTGCCCGCCACCGCGCGCATGTTCTTCGTCACGAGCTCGGCGTTGTCCAGCGACTCCAGGGACAGCTGCCGGGGATCGAACGAGCCCATCGGCATGACGGGGTCGTAGCCGAGCGCCGTGAACCCGAGCTTCATGTAGTGCTCCGCCCGCCTGGGGGCCAGTTCGGGATCGCCGTGGATGTTTCGCATGGCGGCCAGATCCGCCGAGGCCTCGGGGTAGAGGTAGGTGTATGACCGCAGCCTTTCGTTCACCTTGCCTCCGAGCAGGTTGTACACCGGCTGGTCCAATGCCTTGCCGATAATGTCCCAGCAGGCGATTTCAATTGAGCTGAGGACGCCACCCATGGTCAGTCCCGGGTGCTGCGTGAACCCGCTTGAGTAAATGACCCGCCAGATCGTCTCAATCTGGAACGGGCTGCGGCCGATGACGTGCCGTCCGACCACATCCTCGATCAGCTGTCGGACCTTGCTCGGTGCAAACGGCACGCCGTACGCCTCGCCGTACCCGTGGATCCCGTTGTCCGTCGTCAGCTTTACGAATGTCCAGTAGGTGCCGCCGCGGTGAGGAGGTGGGTTGCTCACCGTCCAGGTCTTCACATCCTTTATCCGCATCGTTGAACTCCCCTTCGTGATTCAAGATTCCTTCAGGGTCTTACCACCACCTGAAGCTGGATGCTGGGCTTCATCAGCGCGGTGAACGCCTTCTCGATGCTTTCGAGGGGAATGAAGCTTGACTCTGCAAGCAACGGTTTCATCGAGATCTGCCCCGACTTCATCAGCCCAAGCGCGATCTTCCAGTCGCCCGGACCTGACCCCCAGCTCGATTGGAACCGGATTTCGCGCGCCATCCAGTCCACAGGCAGCACGGGCAACGGCTCCCACGGGACCGCGACCAGCACGACTTGCCCCGACCTGCGGACCGTGGTCATCGCCTGATCGAGCGTGCCCTTGATGCCTGCGCAGTCGAAAACGACGTCCGGCCCGCGTCCATCGGTCATTTCGACCATTCTTTCGGTGACGTCTTCCTTGGTCGGGTCGAGAACCGCGTCGGCGTGGAGCGCCGCGGCAGCCTTCGCCCTTGCAGGCGCAGGCTCGGATATGAGCACGCGGGATGCGCCGGCGGCCCGCGCGGCCTGCAGGCAGAAGAGCCCGATTGGTCCTGCCCCCAGGATTCCTACCGTATCTCCCAGCTTGAGGCCTGAGCAGCGCACAGCGTGCACGGCGACCGCACATGGCTCCGTCAGGCTGGCATAGTCATCCGGGACGCCGTCCGGAAGCGAGATCGGTTCCCATTCCTCCATGAGCACGTATTCCGCGTACGCGCGCGTCCGGCCACCCTGGAATCCCATCGTCCGGTAGTTATACCGTGGGTGGTTCCTCGAGGCGTTCTCGCTCTCGGCCGGCGGCTCGCCGCCGCCTCCGACGACTCGATCGCCCACCTTCCAGCGGCTCACCTTTCCGCCGGTCTTCGTTATCGTTCCGCTGAACTCGTGCCCGAGCACGGTCCCGGGCGGCGCGATCTCGTACATCACGGCGTGGACGTCGGTGCCGCAGATCCCGCAGGAATGGACTTTCACGAGGACCTGCGACGGCCCGGGTTCTGGCGTGGGGATTTGGGCGATTTCGAACCGATGGTTACCTTTGTAGACGGCGGCTTTCATACGCGGTGCTCCTACTTCGCCGGATCAGTATCGGCCGGCGCGGCGGGCGGATGATAGCGAAAAGGAAGGGTTGCGGCCACTGAGGGGGCATTCCGTTTCTGCTGATCGGCGACAGGTGATTTGACCGCTGGTCTCACTCCCGTGGCCTATTACGATCGGCCCGCGCACGGCGCCCTGCGTGCGCTGACTGTGCCTGACACGTCGAGGAGGACGGTGCTCGGCAAAACGAAGTCATGCGCGATCGTCGGCCTCGACGGCATGGTCGTCGATGTCGAGGTTGACATCTCGCCCGGACTGCCGAACTTCAGTGTTGTTGGCTTGCCGGACGCTGCGGTTCAGGAGTCGCGCGACCGCGTGCGTGCCGCGATCAAGAACTCCGGATGCGAGTTTCCCTACAAGCGCATCACCGCAGGCCTCGCCCCCGCGAATGTCAAGAAGTCGGGGCCTTCCTACGACCTCCCGATCGCAGTGGCAATTCTGCTGAGCACCGGCCAGATTCCAAACGCGATCAACGAACTCCTGCTCGGCGAGCTGGGCCTCGATGGC
>JACQUF010000143.1 GCA_016210435.1 Chloroflexota bacterium | reverse complement strand
CCCGCCGCCGGAGGACGCCAGCCGATCGCTCGTTGACGACCTCCAGGCGTCGGCCTGCCATACCAGGCTACTCAGGAAGGAGCCTGAACGGTCGGCCGCTGTTCATGCGGATAGCGCCGAAGTGTCGACGGTCCAACGTCGCGATGAGGTCCGTTCCCAGCCGTTCGGCGAGAACAGCGACCGAGGCATCAGTGCCGCCCAACGGGAAGTCGCCGTATCGCTCGACGAGGTCGGCGATGGCTGGCCAATCTTCCATGCTCGGCGCTTCGACCTCCACGGCTGAGAGGCCGCGGAGGAAGGCGGCCTCGGTAGTCGCTCCGAGGCGTCGGCCAACCAGGTAGGTCACTTCAGCGACTACAAGCGCCGGAATAACGAGTTCGAGATCGGCCCGCTGGAGCGCTTCAAGGCAGCGCACATGGTCGTCGTCATCGGCGTCGACAGCGGCATAGAGCGGGCCGGAGTCAACGATCGCGATCAACGGCCCACTCAGCCTGGAGAATCTTTTCTAGATTGCGGGCTGTCGAATGGTGACCGCTGCGGCCGAGCGCGGCGAATGGAAGCTTCCGGGGACGTCCAGCCGTCTGTCCGAGGCGGGCTTCGATGGCCTCGCGGGCCACCTGCGAAACCGGAACGCCGCGGCGTCGCGCCTCTCGATCGAGGGCCGCGGCGAGATTATCGGGTAGGCTGATTGTTGTGCGCTTCATACGTGCATAATAGCATACGGTCGCCGTTCATTACGTCTCGTCGGCACCTGCACGAAAGCCCCCGAATCTAAGTTACGCACACCGAGGCGCCCAGAACCGATGGAATGGACACCAGAATGGACGCGAATTTTGGCCCTCCCCGACGCTTGCTTGTCATAGCAGTGACGTCCGCGCTTCTCCTCGCCGCTTGCGTAGCCAAGCCGTCACAGGACCGGAACGGTGGCGAAGCGGGACCTGCCACGGCCACGCCGGCATCCGCAGTCGAATCCGAACCCCCTTCTCCGCCTTCTCCGGTGTCCGGAGGCCAGGGCACGCCCCTCGGAGCCGACGAATCGACCACCTACAGGCACCTGGTCGATACGACCATGATGGACTTGAATCAGTTGACCCGGCTGCTCGGCGCCCTTTCGTTGGACGTGGGCCGCTCGCCCGACGCGGCGGTCCAGGAACGCCAGCTCCTTCAGGGCACCACGGACACGTTCAGGCTGGTGCAGGCCAGGCTCGACGCAGCCACCCCGCCCACACGTTACGAAAAGCTCCACATGCACCTGAAAGAGGCGGTCACGGCCTACATCCAGGCTGCCGAGACCTTGGAAGTGGAACCGGCGACAGAGAAGTTCGATCACCGCCGTTTTCAGGAGTTGATGTTGCAGGGCGGCAAGAACGTGCACGCGGCCGCCGGAGAGCTGTCGGGGCTCTGAGAAGAGAATATGAACTGCGGCGGCAAGGGGTACCGGGTTAGACGAGTTTCGCCGCCAGACCGCCCTCGGTGAGCCAGTAGAAAATGATGTAGCCGCCCGCCAGCAGCACGAGCGCGGCGGAGCCGGGCTGGGTGTATCGGACCAGGCGTCTGAATCCGCCAAGCACTGCGCCCTTGAATACGGCAAGGCTGAGGGTAAGGATCAGGATGACGAATGTCATGCCGAGGGCGAAGACGATGAACTGGCCGAAAGCGAAAACGAGACCACCGGTCGCAAGCGAGCTGCTGACCAGGGCGAGGAACACGGGCAGCGTGCAACTCAGTGACGCCAGGGCGTAGCTCACTCCGAAAAGCAGGTAGCCCCTGAACGTTGCGTCGCGGGGGTCGCCGATCTCGTTGGCAGCCCTCGAGGCCATCGCCGAGTACAGCTTGCCGCCGCCAAGGACGTAAGCGCCCATTGCGGCCACGATCACGCCGACCCCCAGACCAACGTACGGAAACACTCGCGCGGCCGATTGGGCGCCTGCCGACAGCACGAGACCGGCCGCGCCGAACAGTATGATAAAACCCAGGCCGACCGCGGCGCTGACCATCAGCGCGTTCAGCAACCGGTACTTTGTGCGAGTTCCATGTGCTTCGTGGGTCCCGACATAAAGACCCAGGTACGCGGGCAACATCGCGAATCCGCACGGGTTCACCACGGCGACCATGCCGGCCGCAAATGCGAATCCGAGCCCGAGCGCAATGCCTAGGTTGCCCAGAAATCCGGTGGAACGGGCCGACAGTCCGAGCACGCCCGACACGGCCAGCCCTCCGTCGCCGCCGACCGCGAGGCCGCCGATGGTCGCGATGACGATTACAGCGATCCCTACCGCGGCCGGCAGTATTACGGGCCTTCGGAGTATTGTGCCTCGGGCGCCTTCAATGGTCGCCATCCTGACTCCAGTGTCGTTGCCAGACTTCCTGGCTGACTCCATTGGTTGGTTAAGCCAGCCTAGAGCCACCACCATCTCTTATCGATTGGATGTCGGTCCTGAACTACAGGCGCGTGACCCAGCGCTCGCCCGAGAGTACGAATCACCGATGTGGCGGGCGGCCTTCTCTGTGGTTTAGATATAGGGACATCCCGGACGTTACCGCGCCGTTCACTGACGCCGGGCATCCGAGATTCATGCGCCCCTGGTTTCGCATTGATTGGATAATGGTCTGATGCTTTTGGGAACGTTTGCGGTCGTCATCGCTGCGTATCTGGTCGGCGGAATCCCATTCGCCTACCTGCTCGGGCGCCGGTTCCGTGGAGTCGATATCCGCGGGCTCGGCAGCCGCAATGTGGGAACAGTCAACGCGTTCCGCCACCTTGGTTGGAAGATCGGCATCGCAGTTCTGCTCGCGGATACCGCCAAAGGGGTCGCAGTCATACTTGTCGCTCGTTTCCTAGGAAGCGCCGATTGGGTCCTTTTCCTCGCCGCGCTCGCCTCGACCCTGGGTCACAACTGGTCGCCGTACCTGAGTTTCAATGGCGGCAAAGGTGTTGCCGTCGTGATGGGCATGTCCTTCGCAATGCTCCCCGGGATGACTGCGGCAGCCTTCCCGTTGGTCGGCGTCGGGTTCTTGCTTACCCGTCAGATTGTCTGGGCATTTGGCGCAGGCTTCGTCGGCCTCAATGCGATGATCGTTCTTTCCGGCCAGCCTGCCCCAGTGATCGCGACGTGTCTCACGCTGAGTGCGATCGTGGTCTTGACGCATTTCTACCGCTCATTCCCCGAAATCTGGCGTGCGGTGGCCGCGCGAGACCTCCGGCGAATCGGCGAGATCGAGTGATCTGAGCGTGCGCTCAGCGTTTCCACAGACGTTCCAAAGACTGCTGTTTTCTGGCTAGGGGCAGCACGAGGAGTATCGAAAGGTGAAATTGGGGAGGTCACGTTTATTCACACCGAGGCCTCAGACCCGGACGTCGCCGCGCCTCCCGGTTGCTTTGGACCCGTGCTACCTGCAACCCCGCGGGCACAAGAGTTTCGATGCACGAGCCAGGAATCCGTCGCTCGCCGGTCTCTCAGGACCTGTGCGCAACGAACAGTGCGTAGCTGAGACGGCCGGATTCTACGAGCGCCGTAACCTCGCGCATGTACCGGCGGACGGTCGCGAGGGCTTCCGGCTCAAAGGCGATCTTGCCCAGGCCCACGGCGGCTTCCGCGATCAGGAGCCTTCCGCGCAAGTGGCGGACGAAGCTCGCGGCCACGTGCGGTACCGGCTCGGCGACTTCGAGCGCCAGGCCGGCCCGACCCAGGAGCTCGCGGTATCCGTCGAATGAAAGGGCGCCATCCAGACAGAGGGCCGACGAGGCTGGCCCCCGGAGCGAGACAGGCAGCACGCCCTCCAGGGTTATGTCACTCACCGCGACACGTCCACCAGTGGGTAGCCGGTCGATCAGCGTCCGCAAGGCGTCCGACTTCTCGGGCAGCGTGGACATAACGCATTCGAGCAGCACCGCGTTGAATGGTCCGAGCGAGGGCGCCAGCGCCGACAGGTCGCCCTGAACGAAAGCAACCCGGTCCGTTACCCCCTCGCTGGCCGCGAGTTTTCGTGCCGCCGCGACCCCGCTAGCTTCCAGCGTGATGCCGGTGACACGGCACCCGAACGTCTTCGCGGCGAAAATTGCGGACGTGCCCAGACCGGACCCCGCGTCCAGTAGAACGCCGTCGGCGGTGATGTTTGCGAGCCGTAGCAGCTTATTGGTCAGTTCCAGACCGCCCGGGTGGAAGGAGTCGCCGAGGAGAAACCGGGCCAGGGGATGCCCGTAAAAGCTCGTGCAGCAGGCGGCGATCGAGATCGTGGTCATGCGGCGACGTCCGGTGAGGCTGCGCAGCTGCACACGCGCTGAGGGAACACCTTGCTGTTGCGAGCTCGCTCTTCGATCGTGGCCTTGAGCTTGACGACATGCTGGCGCATGAACCTGCTAAGGAGCGGCCGGACGAACAACTGGGACACCAGCCAACCCGCCAGCGATCCCTTCACGCCGACCGTGCTCTCGTAGGTGAACCACGTACAGTCCTTGGCACGAGACAGGACCAACCGATCCTGGAGAAGGTCCAACGGTCCCTCGACTCCCTGAAAGCGGATCTCCTCCGGTTCCTTGAGTGTGACCCTCTCGACCGTTCGATACTCTTTCTTCCGGCCGAATAACATTGGCACGACCGACCTGAATTCGACGACTTTGGCGTCGCCGTCGTCCTGAAGCACCTTCGACGCGCCTTCGCCGTTCTGCCTGGCCCCGAACGCGGTCAGGACCTGAAACGCAAGGCGCCGGTCGGCGTGGATGTGCGCCGATACTGGCTTCATTCGGACGGGAATCACCCAGAGATTCATTGCACTATCCCTTGAAAATCTTGGTATCGGGTTGAAACACCGCCCACGAAAACCAGAAGTGATTCGCGTGTACGACCGATTCGAGTTGCTTGCCCTTGAGTTCCCCTTCGACAGCGCGGCCGAGTATGTTCCAGGCGCTCCCCGTTTCCTTGTCCTTGAACTGGTCGCCGGCGAATTCGAACGTCAGCCTCTTTCCGTCGATTGCCGGGACAAAGACGCCTGTCGCGCCGACATCGCGCCCCTCTGCGATGAAGCGGCTGTCCAACGCCGATGCAGTCCCCTTCTTGTGGAACACGACGATGTCCTTGCCGCCGACAGT
>JACQUF010000147.1 GCA_016210435.1 Chloroflexota bacterium | reverse complement strand
GCCGCGCGGGCCTGGCGCAATAGTTCGGCGGCGCGATCGAGCTTCCCGCGAGCCGACTCGGCCTTGTCCTCCAACCCGACTCCGTAACGGACCAGGTCATCGAGGTACAGCGCCATCTCTGCGAACCCGCTCTGGGTGGTGTGCATCGCTTCAGCCGCGAGCCGGTGCGATTCTGCCAGCCTGGGCGGCGGTTCGATAGCTCGCCATCTGACGATCACGTACTGGGCGTCACTCGCGAGACGCGTGGTCAGGGCAACCCCGTCCGCCGCGCTCGACTGCGGCGCCCCCACCGCGGGAGGCGGCGTGCGGTTGAACTGCTCAACATATTCGTTCCAGCGTCGTATCAGCACGTTGTACTGTTCGACGAGCGGCCCGATCTGATCTTCATACGTGTTCGGCCGCGCATGCAGGCGCGAGTATGCGATGCCCGCGCTGGCACCAAGACCGGCAACGACAATCAGCACCGCGAGGACCCAGGTCAGCCTGGAGACCCTCGGACGAATACGCTGCCCGGTCGATTCACCTGCATCCGGCAGGTCGTTCAGCGAAGGCTCCTCATCCGCTCGGCCGCAGTCGTCCGCCTGACCTCGATGTAAGCCCACACCCCATCTAGCCCGCTCTTGAGGTGGGGCGCGGCCAGCAGCCCGACAAGGACGGCCGTCGCAAAGTATGCCACCGAATCAGGCATGGTCCCCCTCGTTCGCGGAGTCAAACCGCGCACAGCGTCGCACGGGAGAGGCCGGCGCGTCGATTTCCGCGAGGGTCAACTCGTGAGACCTTTCGGCTCAGCCTCGGCGCCGTCCAAGAAAACTTGTCACGGTCGCGACCGTGGAATAGGCTACGCCGCGGTTCACCCAGGGGCCGCTCGTATCCGGCCCCAGGCAGAGCATTTTGAAGGAGTAACGTCATGCCCGAGGGAAAGCGGAAGTTCAAGGTCGTGGTGCAGAAGCCGGAGGGCATCAGCTTTGACCTGGCGGATTCCGCGTACAGGCTCGAATACGAGGGGCTGGCCCCGGTCGGCGCCGAGATCGTCGAAATCCCCGCAAAGACGGAGGACGAATTCATCGCCTCTGCAAGAGATGCCGATGCGGTGATCGCGAGAGGCCGTCGCATCACGGAAAAGATCATCAACGGGCTGGACAAGTGTGTGGTAATCGGCCTGGGCAGTGTCGGCGCCGACCCGGTGGACGTTGCCGCCGCAACCAGGCGGGGCATCGTCGTCACAAACGTGCCCGACGTCTTCATCGAAGAGGTTGCCGACCACACGATGGCGATGCTGCTTGCCGCCCACCGGCGGCTCAAGCAGATGGACCAGCTCGTGCGCGGGGGCAGGTGGCGTGAAGGACGGCCGACGTTCCTCGGGATCCCCCGGCTGTGGGGTCAGACGCTGGGCCTCGTCTCGTTCGGAAACGTGTCGCGAGCGGTAGCCCGGCGGGCAAAGCCGTTTGGCTTCCAGATACTGGCGTACGACCCCTACATCAGCGAATTGAAGATGACGGGCGAAGGCGTCGAGCCGGTGACGAGCCTGGCAGAGCTGTGCCAGCGCTCTGACTTCGTCTCGATGCATGCCCCGTGGACGGCCGAGACGACGAAGTTGATGAAAGAAGAGCATTTCAGAGCGATGAAGCCCTCCGCGATCTTCGTGAACAACGGGCGCGGCAAGACGGTTGATGAGCCCTCGCTTATCCGGGCATTGAAAGAAAAGTGGATCGCGGGCGCGGCGCTGGATGTTTTCTTCGACGAGCCGGTCGATATCGAAAACCCGCTGCTCCACATGGACAACGTGATCGTGACGCCGCATATCGCGTCGGCTACCGCACGAATGATGCCGGAGACCAGGCGGCGTCTCGGACGGGAACTCGCAATCGTGCTCAGCGGCCGATGGCCGCGCAGCTGCGTGAACCCCGACGTCCTGCCCAGGACGAAGCTCGTCCGGTGGCAGCCATACGACATGGACCGGGGGCCCGGAGGCTAGTGGGCTTCCGTGGCGTCTTCACCATACCGGTAACGCCGTTCGACGAGCAGGGCGCGATCGACTTCCCGAGCCTGGAGTCCTGCGTTCAGTTCTGCGTCGATGCCGGCGCCCACGGGTTGGTCATGCCGGTCAACGCAAGCGAGTTCTTCACCCTCTCGGACGCGGAACGGCTCCGCGTGATCGAAACGGGTGTGAAGGTGAACGCTGGAGCGATACCATTCGTCGCTGGAATCTCGGGCGTCTCGCCCCAGCACGCTCTCGAACTTTCCCTGCGGGCGCAGGACGCGGGCGCCGACGAGCAGATCGCCTTGCCTCCGACTTAACGCGCGGCAACGCAGGCGCAGATCGAAGAGTTCTACCGGCTGCTCGGAGAAGGTGTGGATCTGCCGGTCTTCATCCAGAACCACGACCCTCCTGCAGGTACGCGCATCAACGCAGATGTGATCGTCCGCCTGCCCGAGGAAGTG
>JACQUF010000003.1 GCA_016210435.1 Chloroflexota bacterium | reverse complement strand
GTGCCGGCCGGGGCCGCCGGATCCGGGAATCAGCTCGTAGCGCTCCATCATCAGAAACGGGTGATCGAACTCGATCGCCTCTATCGGCGTTATCTTGCAGTTGGATAGGGGCTCGTCGATCATGTCCGCCCCGTCGCCGCGCGGGCCGGCTCCCCAACCCCCGCCGATGTCCTCGATGAAAATGCTGTATCGCCCGTCCGCGAACCGGCTGAAGCCGGACGTGGTGTTCACGTGGAAGCCCTGCGCCACGATCCGGCCGGGCACGGCCTTTTGCAGCGCGGAAAGGAGCGCGTCGAAGATGCGGTAGGCCGGGCACATGCGCGCCCGCACCGCGGCCGGGAACGCCGGGTTCACCAGAGAGCCGTACGGCGCGAAGACGTGGATCGGCCGGTTGCAGCCCTCGTTGGCCGGTATGGGGGTCTGCTCGCCACCCAGGGCCATCTTGATGCAACTGAACGTGGTGGACAGGGTGGAACCGTACGGCGCGTTCAGGAACTCGGGAACCTGAGGGTCCGTGCCGGTGAAATCCACGTACGCGTCGGAGCCCTTCACCGTGACCGCCACGGCCACCTTGATGGGACGGGGCGTGAACACGCCGTCGTCGATCTGGTCGACCCCTTCGTAGGTGCCGTCGGGCACGGCCTCGATGGCCTGGCGCATCAGCCGCTCCGAGTAATCCAGACTGTCCCGCATCGCCGTGCGCACGACGTCCAGCCCGTACCTCTCGATGAGCTTCTTGAGTCGCACCTCGCCGGTGTGGCTGGCCGCAAGCTGGGCCCGCAGGTCGCCGATCGTCACGTCGGGTGCCCGGAAGTTGACCCTTATGAGGTCGTGGAGCATCCCCTTCGGTTGGAAATCCCTCTCCAGGTCGACCTTCAGGCTGGGCAGAAGCACGCCCTCCTGGTAGCTCTCCTTGGCGTCGTACGTGAGGCCCGCGGACGAGCCGCCGATGTCGACGTGGTGGGCTATGCTCCCGGCGAAGGCCACCAGCTCATCGCCCCAGAAGATAGGCGAGAAGATGGTGATGTCCTGCATATGCTGGCCGCCGTCGAAGGGGTCGTTCGTGACGAAGACCTCGCCGGGTCTGATCGGCCGATCCGCGTGCTTGCGGAGGCACGCCTTCAGTGGGAGCGACAGGGAGCTGAGCTGCACTGGGATGTGCTCCGCCTCGGCAATGATCTGGCCGCTTGCGTCCAGCAAGGCGCAGGAGGCGTCGCGCGCCTCGCGGATGATCGTGGACCGCGCCGACTGTAACAGGTTGATGCCCATCTCGTCGGCGATCCGAAAGAAAGAGCTGGTAAGCACGGCAAAGGTCGCCGGGTCAAGAGAAGTATAGCTCGCCATCTTCCTCCACCACTTCGCTCCGTGATTCTCTTCTATCCTTGCCCCTTGCTCCTTGCCCCTTGACCCTCACTTGCCTGCCTGGCCCGGTAGAACTTGAGGAAGCGCATCGCGTACTCGTCACGGCCGGTAAGTGCGTCGGCGGCAAGCACCGTCTCCACCAGCCCCTTCGCCGCGGGGTTCGCGATCAGCGAGTTGATCCCGTGTGCGATGGCCATGGCAATGAAGGCGTTGTTCACCGCATGGCGCTCCGGCAGGCCGAAGGAGACGTTGCTGGCGCCCATCGTCATGTTCAGCCCCAGCTTCTCGCGTATCAGGATCGCCGTTCGCAGCGTCACCAGCCCGGCCTGGGGCTCGGCGCTCACCGTGAGCACCAGAGGATCGAGAATCACGTCCTCCGCAGGGATGCCCAGGGCTACCGCGCGGTCCAGGATCCTCTTCGCGACCTCCAACCGCTCGCCGGCGTTGTAGGAGATGCCGTGCTCGTCGTGGCAGAGGCCGATCACCGCCGCGCCGTACTCCTTGACCCGGGGAAGCACGCTGCTCAGCGACTTCTCCTCGCCCGTGACGCTGTTGACCAGCGCCTTGCCTTGATAGACCTTCAAAGCTGCCTCTATGGCTTTGGGGTCGGACGAATCGATCGCCAGGGGCAGGCCGGTGGCCGCGGCGACCACTTTGACGGCCTCTGGCAGCACGCTCACCTCGTCTATGCCACCCACGCCCACGTTGACGTCGATCACGAGCGCGCCCTCCGCCGCCTGAGCGATCGCCTCGCTCGCCAGAGCCTCGAGCTGGGCGTTCCTTATCGCCTCGCCAAGCCGCTTGCGGCCCGTCGGGTTGATGCGCTCGCCAACAATGACCGTCGGGCCATCCGGCGAGATAGCGACCTTCTTTTGACTGCCAACCAGAGTAGTTATCATTATAGCCTCCCCCTTACCCTATCGAGATTACTAGGAAAGTCATAAGGATTCCTTTTCTATCCGACAACAGCGAACGTGCCTTATAGTATACCACGCGGCGGCACCTCCACCCGCAGGCCCGTTTTCAACGCGTCCGCGTCAACGTTGCGCGCTGAGGAGCAATCCACACGTAGGGGCGCGATTGATCGCGCCCGCCAATCCTTCTCTGAAGGGTGAAAGACCAACCGCCCCCTGTGGAGATGCCTTCAGGCTTCTCGGGTAGGTTCGGGAAGCCTGAAGGCTTCTCCACAGGGGGCGGTTGGTGGTTCACCCTTCTGAGATGGATTGGCGGGCGCGATCAATCGCGCCCCTACGATCTCCTGCCGTTCGGGCAGGTTCACCAGACTCCTCTAGACCCAGGCCGGCGCACGGTACGCTCCGAACACCGCTCGCAGGGCTTCGCAGATCTCGCCCAGCGTGGCGTGCGCTTTCACCGCCTCTATTAACAACGGCATCAGGTTTTGGTCAGTCCTGGCCGCCTCTTGCAGCCCAACCAGCGAAGCCTGGGCTCGCCGGTCGTCGCGCTCCCGGCGAAGGCGCGCCAGCCGCTCCGTGTGCCGCGCCTCCCCGTCCGGGTCCATCTTCAGGATGGGAATCCTCAACTCCCCTTCGTCTATCAGATAGCTGTTCACGCCCACGACGCTCCGCTCCCCGGTGTCGACCTCGCGCTGGTAGCGATAGGCGCTCTCGGCTATCTCCCGCTGGATGAAGTTCTTCTC
>JACQUF010000146.1 GCA_016210435.1 Chloroflexota bacterium | reverse complement strand
TCATGCGCTACACGGGAACTGCGATCCGCGCGAGTACTTCCGAAACGATCTGCGACTGTGAACGATCATGACCTGGCGAGAGGATCAGACGGTGGGCCATGACATTCGGCGCCACGGCTCTCACGTCCTCCGGGGACACGAAACTGCGGCCCTCCATCGCTGCCCAGGCCTGGGCGGCGCGCTGAAGCGCCGCCCCGCCACGCGGGCTGACGCCGTGGGCAACGCCGGGCGCTGATCGCGTCGCGGCCACCAGGTCGACGATGTACTGCTTGAGCGGAAGTGCGACCTCGATCCGCCGTACCGTCCCCTGCATCTCGCAGATGCGAGCTCCTGTCACCACTGGCCTGGCGGAGGGCATCCCCATCTGCGACCGCCCGAGGATCTCCACCTCGGCGTCGCGCGCCGGCAACCCCATGCGCATGGAGACCAGGAACCGGTCAAGCTGGGAGTCGGGCAATGGAAATGTGCCGTGGCTCTCGGCGAGGTTCTGGGTTGCTATCACCATGAAGGGGGCAGGCAGGTGCCGGACTGTGCCTTCGACACTCACCTGTCGTTCCGCCATCGCTTCAAGGAGAGCCGCCTGTGTGCGCGGACCCGTGCGGTTGATCTCGTCTGCAAGCACGATGGAAGCGAAGATCGGACCGGGCAGGAAGTCGAACGTCAGTGAGCGCATGTCATAGATCGAAGTGCCAGTGACGTCGCTGGGCAGCAGGTCAGGCGTGAACTGGATCCGCTTGAAAGTGCAGTCGATAGACTGCGCGAGCGTCTTCGCCAGGAGCGTTTTGCCGACCCCCGGGACGTCTTCGACCAGGACGTGCCCCTCCGCCAGGAGGCCGAGGACTGCAAGCCGCACCGTGCGTCCCTGCGTGACAACGACGCTGGCGATGTTCTTTTCCAACCGTTCGATGTCGACGGAGAACTGGAGAAGTTCAGCAGAAGAAGGGCTTGTTTCGGGCTGGCGGTGGGCGGTTGACTGGATGGGCTCGGGCGATGGCTGCACGTCCTTGCTAATGGTCAATCGAACCGCCTTTCATTACCCTGGGTCCCCGCCACTGATGCGTTGCAGCAACCGGCGGCCCGTGCCGAGCGGAGGCTCCTGTATTCGTTGGGGAGCCCGCCGCAGCGCATCAGTGAGGGGACAGAACGCATCGTCAGCCACAGGCCGAAGTCAGTCGTCGGCGTATTCCGAAGTGACGGCTTAGTGCTAGCCCGCATCCCGGCATTGGCGCGTGCGTCCAATTGGAAAAACAACCGAAATAGGACCCTTCTCCACCCCCTCTCGATTGCCCGCGGCACGCGTCTGCCCTACCGTTTGGGTATGAAGGTCCTCGTAATCGACGCCGACCCCGTTGCCCGGAAGTTCCTCATGGCCTCAATCGAGGCCCTCGGCGGTTACGAAGTGCAGCTGGCGAAGGATGGTACGCAGGGCCTGGAAGTGGCCCACGCGTGGCGCCCCGATTGCGTGCTGGTCGACCTTCTTGTACCGGGGATCGATGGGTTCACCCTGATCGCCAGGCTGCGACACGGCGCAGCCTCCCCGAGAACCGGCCGCATAGTCGTGAGCAGCGGCATCATGGACTCCGGGATGCTGCCCCATCTGATCAAGCTCGGCGTGGACGCGGTGTTGCCTCGGCCCTTCATGATGAGCGACCTTGAAAAGGCCCTCGGTCTGGAGGCGCCCCCAGAGGCACGGGGCCTGGTTGCCGACCTCAACTAACTTCGTGCCCTGCGCCGGGGCCGGGTCCCCGTAACTTCCCGGTCCGGCATGGCAACTGGCCGCCCGCGATCCAGGCTCGCCGGGCGGCCATCGTTATTTGAGACCCCGGCACGACATGAGCCAGAACCGCAACTACGGTGTTAACCCGTACATCGGCTATTACACAGCGTCGCATGGCCGCGACGCCCGAGCGTAGAGATGCATCTTAACGCGGACAATCGTGGCATTCCTGCCGTGCGCTAGAATGCCTCAGGTGAGTGCAGCTTTGGGAATCTTGGGTTTGTTCGGTCGTCGTGGGCATCGTGGGCAATGCCAGGAGGTCCACGACCACGCTTCCGATTACCTGGATGGCGACGCCACTCCCTCGCTGGCGGAACGGATCAGATTGCACCTCGCCGAATGCCAGGACTGTAACGGCTTCGTTGCGACCCTGCGTGCCACTGTCGCCGCTCTCAGAAACCTCCCCGTCAAGACTCCCCCCGAGTCGACCGTGGAGCGCGTCCGGCGCATCGCACAGGGCGACTAGCTGATTTCCCATCGCCTGAATGCTCGACGCACCCTGCCCCGTCCCGGGGTGACGATATGACGCTCGCCACCGACGGTCGGGTCGTAATTCGTAAGATGAACGATTCGCCAACCGACTATGTCTTGATGGCGAAATGGCTTTCCGACCCCGCCGTCCTGGAGTGGTACGAAGGCCGTGACAGGGTCTTCGACCTGAAACAAGTGAAAGCAAAGTTCAGCCCGCGTGCGCTCGGGCAGGACCGCGTGGCGCCGTGCATCTTCGAACTCGCCGATGTGGCCATTGGCTACGTTCAGTTCTATCCACTGGACGATGCCGAAGTAATCGAATACGGGCTGAGCCGGCAGGATGTGTCCTTCGGAATCGACCTCTTCATAGGGAATCCGGCGTTGTGGGGCCGCGGCATCGGCCCGCGCGTGCTGAGAGCGTTGACCAGGCACCTTGTCCGCGAGCGCGGAGCCACGGCCCTCATCCTGGATCCCCAGGTCGCGAACTCGCGTGCCATCCGGGCGTACGAGAAGGCAGGCTTCGTCAAACAGAAGCTTCTGCCCGGACACGAATTCCACGAAGGCGAGCACCGGGACTGCTGGTTGATGGTGTGGCGGCTGGATGCCCCGGAAACTACTGAGATATTGCCAGGTTCTCAACCGGACTGAATTGCGGTTCGGGTGGGGCGCACATAGGATGGGGAACGATGCCCTCCGACGCCTCTTTGACCCAGCATGTGCCGCCGGCGAACAGATTGCCTTCGTCCGTAAAGCCGATGCTGGCGCGCCTCACACGGGAACCGTTCGATTCGCAGTCCCACATCTTTGAACTGAAATGGGACGGCGTGCGCGCCCTGGCATTCGTCGAGGGTGGCAAAGTGCGGCTCCAAAGCCGCAACCTCCGCGACATCACCTCGCAGTTTCCCGAGATGGCAACCTTGCCGCAGTCGGTCAAGGTGGCAAGCGCGGTGCTGGACGGTGAGCTTGTGATCTTCGACAAGGACGGCCATCCGAGCCTGAGCCGTCTTCTCGAACGCCTCAAGCGAAGGTCGCGAGGGACCGTCGACCGGGGTCCCCAGGCCACCTACGTCGCCTTCGACGTGCTCTACATCGATGGCGAATCGGTGATGGGCCTGCCCCTCCTGAAGCGGAAGGCCCTCCTCCACAAGATCGTCAAGGCCAGCCGCACACTGCAACCCTGCGAGTACATCGAGAACGACGGGATCGCGTTCTTCGATGCCACTTGCGAGCACGGACTCGAAGGCATCATGGCAAAGGCCAAGTCATCGATCTACACGCCGGGCCGGCGGTCTCCCCACTGGCTCAAGATCAAGCGCCGCCGTGAATCGGACTTCGTAATCGGCGGGTATGATTTCGGCGGCAAGCGGTCCCTGTTCGGCGCGCTTCTCTTGGGCCTCTACGATTCCTCAGGAAGGTTCAAGTTCGTCGGCGAAGTCGGTACGGGCTTCAGCGAATCGGAGGCCAGGCGCATCTATGCCCGCCTCGAGCCGCTGCAGACTCCTGCGTGTCCCTTCACGCCGCCCCCCGAGATTCAGAGCTTCGTCTACTGGTGCAAGCCGGAGGTCGTCTGCCGGATCGAGTATGGCGAATTTACTGAGAACGGCCATCTGCACTATGCGGTCTACCAGGGCCTCATGGACGACAAGGACCCGCAGGACTGCGTGGTCGATGAGGCGCCGGGCTGGCCGCGCGAGCTGCTCCCGGGCTAACAGCCAGTAAAAGTGCGAAGTCTATCCGGTAGCGGGTAATTTGCTGGCGCCAGCGCCGCGCGCACGGTAGAGTCTTTCTGTTGTGCAAAAAAGGTGAAGGAGGCCGCAATGGCTCCCCGGTCCATCTGGAAGGGCGTCATCAGCTTCGGAATGGTCACCATTCCTGTGAAGCTCTTCAACGCCACATCTGGCAACGATCTCGCCTTTGTCACCCTGCACAAGGCGTGCAGGCAGCGGTTGCGGCAAAAGCGGTGGTGCCCCCAGCACGAAGTCGAGGTGCCTTCCGAGGAAACGGCTCGGGGGTACGAGTATTCGAAAGACCAGTACGTGATCGTGGAAGACACGGAACTCGAAGCGTTCAGGGTCCCTTCCACGCACACCATCGAAATCACCCAGTTCACCGACCTCGGTAAGGTCGATCCCGTCTATTTCGAGAAGAGCTACGTCCTGGAGCCCGAGCCGGTAGGGATCAAGCCCTTCTATCTCTTGAAGAAGGCAATGGAAGGCGCCGGGCTGGCCGCGCTCGCCACGATCTCCATCCGGCAGAAGGAAAACCTCTGCGCGCTGCGCGTCTACGGCAACACGATCATGCTCCACACCATGTACTACGCCGATGAGTTGCGCGGGCTCGGAGAGCTCAACCTCCCCGAAGACACGGTGCAGATCGGGACGCAGGAGAAAGGGATGGCGAAGCTCCTCGTCGAGCATCTCACCGCCGATTTCAAGCCAGAAGGCTACAAGGACCGGTACCGCGAGACAGTGTTGAGCCTGATCGAGTCGAAGCTGAACGCGACCGCGCCGGTCGCCATCCCAGCCGCGCCTGCCCAGGGCAAGGTTGCCGACCTCATGGAGGCCCTCAAAGCCAGCATCGAGGCCGCGAAGAAGAGCAGGCCGGGCCGTGCTGCCGAACCTGCGCCGGAGGCGAGGGAGGCAAAGGCCGAGCCGGCGGACAAGAAATCCCGCGCGAAGAAGGCTGTCGCCGCCAGGCGGTAGCCAGCATCAAGTATTAAAGGTGTGGCAGCTTCTGCCGCGATTTGAGCAGACCTGCCGCCAGGTCCCCGAGCTTCTCCAGCCGCGGCTGGATGTTGCGGATCGTGATCCCGTCCGGCTTGATCTTCGCCGCTTCCACCTCTTTCCACGTCAGAGGCGCTGATACCGGCGCGCCCGGATAGGGCCTCACACTGTAGATCGAGGCCGTCGTCCGCCCCCAGCCGACCTGGTTGTAGTCGAGCAGAACGCGGTTGACCCGTTCGCCGCGGTTGTATCCGACCGTCAGCAGATCGGGTCGATGCTTCGCAAGGACACGGGCTACCGCGAGCACCCAGGACCGCGTCTCCTCGAAGTCATACTCGGGCCGTACGCCGATCAGGACATGGATGCCCTTTGACCCGCTTGTCTTCGGATAGCACTCGATACCGATCTGCCTGAGCCCGTCTCGCACCACCAGGGCGGCCTCGCACAGCCTGGCGAGAGGCAGGTTCGGTCCCGGGTCGAGATCGAACAGGATCAGGTCGGGGTGGACGAGGTCGTCTGCTCGTGACAGCCATGGGTGGAGCTCGATAGAGTCCAGGTTTACCACCCAGACAAGGTCGGCCAGGTTGCGCACGACTGGTCCGGGCCCTTCGTCAAGCTCGACTCGCGAGACCCACGCTGGAGTCGAATCCGCGAGTTTCCTCCGGTAGTACGGACGACCCGCGATCCCATGCGGGAACGCCTTCAGCGTCAACGGGCGGGCGTGAATGTGGGGAAGAAGGTAGCGGGCTGCGGAAAGGTAGTATTGCAGCACCTCCGCCTTGGTGATGCCGTCGTCAGGGAACAGGACCTTATCGACGTGCGTTACGCGGACCGTCCTGCCGTCCACTTCCGCGAGCATGACTTCTGGTTTCGGCTTTGGCATGACTCAGGTGACGACGACTGGTGGTTAACCCAGAAAACGAGGAAGCGTTCCGTATCGCACTGGACGGCGACCAGAGTGTAACCGCCGTCCGAGTCCGTCCGAGCACGAAAAGCACCGGGTGGACGTTCATCTACGCGCCAGGTGCAGGATCCAACATCAACGACTCGTTCGGCAGGTGGCTCTCAGAGGCATTCGCGGCCAGGGGAATCGAGACGGTGCGATTCCAGTTCCCTTACGTCGAAGCGCGGCGTCGGTTTCCTGATCGCCCACCCGTCTTGGAGGCGACGTGGGAGGCGGCCATCCGGCAGGTGCGCGACCAGGATCGGCTTGCCGTCGGAGGCAGGTCGATGGGTGGGCGGATCGCGTCCCAGGTGGCCGCCCGAGGGGTGAACGTGGACGCGCTCGTCCTGTTCGCCTATCCCTTGCATCCGCCGGACCAGCCGGACAACCTGAGGACCAAGCACCTTGCCGACATCAAGGTCCCGACGCTGTTTTGCTCGGGCACGGCGGACAAGTTCGGCACGGTTGACGAGTTACGGGCAGCGGTGGCGCTGGTCCCGGGCGCCTTGTTTCATCTTCTCGAGGCGGTGGACCACGGCTATGGACCGGCGAAAGGAAGCGGCCGCGCCAGGCGCGAGATCTACGCTGAAGCGACCGCGGCGGCTATCGACTTCCTTGCCGGCATCGGTCCCCTCGCCCCTTGAGCCCCCCATAGCTAAGCGTTATAGTTCGCCTGTGCAACAATTAGCTCCTGAAAGTATCGGAGTGGCGTCGTCGTCAGACTGCGCCGCGCAGCTGCTCGAGGTCACCCCCCTTGTAATGCGGCGCATCCGCGGCGAAATGCGGCGTCGTACCATGCCGGGCCTGTCGATCGCCCAGTTCAGGGCGCTGAACTATCTATCCAGGCACC
This sequence comes from Chloroflexota bacterium, assembly GCA_016210435.1. Classification (GTDB taxonomy): domain Bacteria; phylum Chloroflexota; class Dehalococcoidia; order Lucifugimonadales; family Lucifugimonadaceae; genus VGZT01. The sequence continues at coordinate 823 of JACQUF010000146.1, read as the reverse complement.
CTGGCGCCTCCCTGTCAGAACTGGCCGAGTTCCTGGGCCTGACGCCACCGTCGGCATCAAAGCTCGTGCAGAAGCTGGTCATGCAGAGGGTGATCGCGCGCCGGGTCGGGCGTGACAGACGTCGCGTTCGGCTGTCGGTGACCCGGCAGGGTCGTACCGCCCTTGACGTGGCACGTCTGGAAACCCGCCAACAACTCGCGGCAAGCCTGGAGTCGCTATCGGAGCGCGAACTGGCGATCGTATCGGCTGGGCTCCAGATTATTGCCGAAGCGTTCTCGGCGAGCGACGCAGATGTCAGCGTACGCTAGGCTCTACGGCCTCGTATTCCGCTACAGGCGTCGCGTCGCCTTCGCGTGGACGTGCGTGCTCGGCGCTGGCGCGTTCAGCCTCATCAGCCCCAAGCTGGTGGGCTGGGCGATCGACTTCGGCATGCGCACCCACCACGAGCGCCGCTATTTGATCCTGGCTCTGGCTGCGCTCGCAGTATTCGGCGCCGCGGGCCTGCGCTCGATGTTCACGTTCGGCCAGCAGTTCCTCGGCGAATGGCTTTCGCAGCGGGTGGCGTACGACCTTCGCAACGCGATCTACAACAGGCTCCAGCGGCTCTCTTTCGCATACCACGACAGGCACCAGACCGGCCAGCTGATGTCCCGGGCGACCCAGGACGTCGAGGCCGTTCGAGCGTTCATCCAGGTGGGGGTCCTACGGGCAACGTACTTCGCGATGATGCTGATCGGCGCGCTGACGCTCATGTTGTTCAGCAACTGGCGATTGGGCCTCACCAGCGCCCCATTTCTAGTGGTGATCGCAATGAGCTCTGGCT
>JACQUF010000141.1 GCA_016210435.1 Chloroflexota bacterium | reverse complement strand
CGTGAACTCAGAGGGGGTGGCAGAGGGGAGGTCCTAGAGGCTGTGAACGGCGAGGTCGATCTCGTCGCGGGCGAGCGCGGTCTCGACTTCCTTCACGAATGCGCCCACACCCAGCTTCTCGATCGGCGTCGTGCGGTCGCGGTCGCCGCCCGTGGTAATCGTGACGACTTCGAACGTGGTGTCGGCGTGAGCGGCGCGCAGCGAATCGAGGACGAGTTCGGTCTGACGCAGCGCGAGCTTGCTGCCGCGTGTGCCGACGCGCACGGTCTTCTTTCTGGTCACGATAAGTACATTATCTGCGCGGGCGCTAACCGGCGCGCCGCTGTTGATCGACCCTGCCCGGCTGAACCAGGTGGCGGGCGTTTTCGGCCGGATGGTCGACCTTAAGTCGACTTACACGCTGGGCCATTCCATCGGCGTGGCGGCGCTGGCGGAAGGCGCAAGCCGGGCAGCGGGCTTCCCTGCAGGCGATGTGGCGACACCGACCCGCCGGGATGAAGCCGCGAAGAACGCCGTTCAACTTCGGTCGGAAGTGATAAACGCATCGTGATGACGCAAGAGGCGCATCAAGATGCTAATATCCAAGGTATGAGAACAACGATTACCCTGGACGAAGATGTCGCAGCAGCGCTGAACCGGCTTCGTCGAGAGCGGTCAATCAGACTGAGTCAAGCAGTCAACGAGCTGATACGAGCTGGCCTACGGGTGCGACGCGAGCAGCGCTCGTTTCGGCAACGAACGCAGCCGATCGGGCTCCGGATCGACGTGACAAACGTCGCGGATGCACTGGAGGAGCTGGAAGGGCCCGCGCACCGCTAATGCTGGTCGACGCGAATATCCTCCTCTTCGCGGTAGATTCGTCGAGCCCCTTTCACAAACAGGCTGCCGGGTGGCTCACGGAACAGCTCAACGGGGCGCGCCGTGTTGGGTTTTCCTGGCAATCCCTCGGTGCCTTTCTTCGGATCGGCACGCACCCTCGGGCTTCGGCACGGCCTCTTACTCCGGAACAAGCCTGGAGCCACGTCGAAAGCTGGCTCGCTGCCGACCCGGCGTGGATACCTGAGCCTACTGATCGCCACGCAGAGGTGCTGGGCGCCCTGATCCGCTCCTATCAACTTCGAGGCAATCTCATCGCCGATGCTCAGCTTGCATCGCTGGCCATCGAGCACGGTTTGACCGTCTGCTCCGCCGACACCGACTTCGCCCGCTTCAGAGAAGTCGGCTGGGAGAACCCGATCGCAGCAGGCCGCTGAGACGAGTGGTCCGCCCCTGTGGTGAGACGCAGTCTCTCAGGTCCTGGACGTTTGTGCCTTTGCTTCGAGAGCTGCCAGGAGCTTCGCGCGGGCGTCAGCGGTACGGCCCATTTTGTGGAGTTCGAGCAGGTCCTCGGTCATGCACTCCTGCCACTGCTCCGGCGTGACATGGAGCTTCCGCGAGCGGATCTCCCTGCGGACGTCGGCCAGCATAGGCCCAAGCTCCGCCCAGCGGAGGCAATCGCAAGCGGGGCTGGCCATCTCCTCACGCAGGCGGCGGGCAAGCGCCGGGCTTGTGCCGGCCGTAGAGATCGCCACCGTGACGTCGCTACGCTGGACGATCGACGGCGCAATGAACGTGCAGAGGTGTGTCACGTCGGTGACGTTGAGGAGGACGTTGCCTTCCTGGGCTTCCGCGGAGATCGCCTCGTTGGCGGCCTTGTCGCCCGTATCGGCGACGATCACGACCCATGCGCCGGCAAGGTCGCCCGGGCTGTAGCCGCGCTTATGCCATTCGATCTTCCCGTCCACGGCGAGGGCCTCCAGCGTGGGAGTTGCCTCAGGCGCGATCAGGGTCACGACGGCGCCGCACTCGAGCAGGTAGCTCACCTTGCGCTCACCTTCGTGGTTCCCGCCGAACACGAGGCAGCGGCGGCCCTTCACATCCAGAAAGATCGGATAGTACACAGGCATGCGGCCCTCACCCGGCCTCCGGCCACCCTCTCCCCGGTGGGGCGAGGGGATCGTTAAGTTGGCCCCCTCTCCAGCGTACGAGGGGATCATTAAGTCGGCCCGCTCTCCAGCGTACGAGGGGATCATTAAGTCGGCCCTCACCCGGCCTCCGGCCACCCTCTCCCCGGTGGGGCGAGGGGATCATTAAGTTGGCCCTCTCCCCGGTGGTGCGAGGGGATCATTAAGTTGGCCCTCTCCCCGGTGGTGCGAGGGGATCGGCACCACCCTGGTTCCACAGGCTCACCACAGCGTCTTGCGGTGCGGTGGGGGGCCAGGTTCAATATTGCTTTGCTATGTGGGCATCAGTCCTAGCTGGTACATTAGGGCGGCTTGGTCGAAGTAGCCGAGCTCCTGGGTGATCAAACCCTTTGTGTTGACCTCCAGAATCTCCACGCCTTTGAGCTGGACGGTCCGGTTGGTCGGAGGAATCGGACCGGCAGGGCCGGGCAGTGGACCTTTGTGCGTTCCTCGGAAGACCCACTCCACCGCCTGAGAGTTGCCTCGATTGAAAACCCGCGTGAATTCCATTCGGGCGTCGGGAAAGGCCGTGACGAAGCCCTGGAGGTCCTTGACCGCTCCCTCTTTGCCCTTCAACGGCTGGGGAGTGTGGGGCTGTGAGTACACGACGTTCGGATCGTATTTTGCAGCGAGGGTCTTGAAGTCGTGTCGATTGAAGGCTTCAAGCCACTCTTTGGCCAGCTTGTCCATGTCCATTCCTGAGTCCTCCCTTCCCTTGCCCTCATCACAGCGAGCGGACGGTCCTGCGGAAATTACAGGCCGACCACGCTAAACGAAATAGCGGACGCGGGTCTTCGTGTATTCCCGGTTGCTGTATAGAAGTTGCTTGTCAGTGATGCTGCTCGCCTCGGCAAGCTCTTCCGCCACCTTCTCGCACCGCTCCCGGGAAGTCGCATGGATCATCGTGTAGTGCGAGTACGGCCAGTCGGCGAAGGTGGGCCGCTCGTAGCAGTGGGTCACCCAGGGCGACCGGGCGAAGATCTCGCCGACTTCCTGTGATCGCTCTGCCGGGACCCGCCATACGACCATAGCATTGGCCGAAAACCCGGCACGGCGATGGTAGAGAACGGCACTGAACCGGCGCATCAGCTTCCGCCCGATCATGCCCTGCGCGTAATCGAACACTTGCGGTACCGACATGCCGAGCCGCCTGGCCAGCGCGTCGAAGGGGCGGGTCACGAGGGGAAGGTCTTCCTGCATCTCGCGGATGAACGCGACGTCCATCTCTGAAAGGGGTTGCGCCTTGTTCCAGGAGTCGTCGGGGGCCGTGGCGACGGAGTGACCCTCACCCCTGCTACGCAGACCCTCTCCCGCGACGGGCGAGGGGAGCAAGGCGCCCTCACCCCTGCTGCGCAGACCCTCTCCCGCGACGGGCGAGGGGAGCAAGGCGCCCTCACCCCAGCGGCGCAGACCCTCGCCCGCGACG
>JACQUF010000140.1 GCA_016210435.1 Chloroflexota bacterium | reverse complement strand
TAGCAAGACGAGGCGATGTCGAGCACCGGCGCCTGATCGAGGTCTACAACCGCGGCAATTCGACTATGCACACGTGAGACGGGATCGGACGACCCCAATCGACCTAACGACCGGGTGGGGTGTACCCGACGCCCTTCGCCTTCTTGATCGCCTGAAGACCCTCCTCGGCAGTAAGCAGGACCGTGGTCTGAAGTTTTGAAACGGCGCCGCCGCCGGCGGCGGCAATGAGAACCGCAGACACGGTCACATTGTCTGGAGCTTCGATGATCACGACGGCATCGAACTCGCCGAACGTGTAGTAAAACTCGTGGAGTTTGCAACCCGCGGATTCAGCGATCTTCTTGATCTGCGCCGCCCTGTTCTGCGGGTTGGCGATCTGTGCTTTCCATGAGTCGGAAGTGTAGGAAGCCTGGGTCAGGTAGAGCGGCATCGCGGACCTCCCATTAGCCCAAGAACCCGGCCTGTAATCCCGCCGTCCCGCGACAACAATGGCGGGATTATAGCCTTCGGTTTTCGTCGTTGACAAGCGAACCGCGAGCCGAATAACGTATGCCAGGTGTTTTCCGAGCAGTAAGATCGGAGACCACAGCGATGTTCATCACGAGACGCACCTACTACCCCGCGCTCGGCAAGACCCAGGAGACGTCGACAGTCCTGAAGGATTGGGTCAAGCAGCGACCTGCCCAGGGGGTGCGAGTCGGCTTAGTTACCCGCCTGTTCCCCCCGAGCGGCGCCGAGTACCAGACGCTCGTAATTGCGGATGACTTGGGCCAGCTCCAAGAAGACCGAAAAAAGTCGCTCGCAAATCCGGCGGTAATCGCCTTCGTCCAGAAGATCGACGGTCTTGAGCCGCGCTCCCATGAGCGTGAGCCTGTTTGAAGTGCTTGTGGCCGCGCAGCGGATGCCAACCGAGGGCGAGTTTCTGGTGAGGATCTCCCATTACCCGGCCGCCGGCAAGACCGGTGAGTTCGTTGCCCCGGCAACCGAAATGACCAAGAAGCTGCAGGGCGACGGCCTCGTGATCAACTTGGTCAGTCAGCTGTTCTCCTCGGAGGGCGCAGTGCTCCAGTCCGTCTTGACGCTCAGGAATCTCATCGAATGGCAGGGATTCCAGAAGCGCGTGCGGTCCGACAGCTCGATCCAGGACTGGGTCAAGGCCGTGGCCGCCATCAGCAGGTGTCCCCTCACGAGTGAGATCTGGGAGCCACAAAGCCTACCGACCGGTCGTTGAGCACCCCCAGGCCGTACATCTCCCGCAACTCTCGCGTGTCAGGCTGAACGGCGACCGGACAAGTTCTCTTCTCGACGCGGGAATCAGCGCGAACTAGTCGCTCTGGTCCCATACGGCGTCGATATCCGTCACGATCTGGTTACAGCAGTTACCTTCCGCTGTGATCCCGGCGTCATGCCAAGCGAACGCATCCAGAAACGCATCGATAGCTTCCTCGACTAGGCCGACGCGGCTGCCGCAAAGTTGGATTGGAAGACCGTTCGCGAGGCGGCGCTGGCTGTCCTGGTCGCCGACGCTGACAACGAGGACGCAAGGACGTTCCTGGCGATTGCTGAAAGAGCCGGGGCAATCCTATGCGTAGAGCAACTGGCCCCTCATCTCATCGGCGGTTAGGCGGTTGAGGAGTCGCAGGACATTCCCGGCCATCTGCTGCGGTCTTCGACGGGCGGCGATGATTATGCCGCAATGCTGCCGGCCTTCGGCGAGATAGCGCTTGTGCCACGCCTCGAAATCGACGCGATTGTGGGTGAGCAACGCCATTTGTTGAAGGTTTGCATGCTCCAACTGTTCCTGGTCGGACGCGCCGAGCCCATGTGCGTCTCGCGTGGTGACGGTCCTGAATCCACGGGTTCGGAGCATTTCGGCCAGCACGACGCTTACGTCCTCGTCCAAGTAGACGGCGGCGAAAAGGCGATTCACCCAGCGTTGGCCCGCGGGTCTACCAGTTCTCCGGGTACCAGGTTGCGCCGGATGAAGCCGGCTATCTCTTCTTGATGGTCGGAGTAATAGCTAAGCGCGTCGAATACAGCGGCGACCGTCAGGTGTGGCAGTTCCCTGTAGATCTCTTCCGGCGCGTATCCAAGTCGCCAAAGTTCGACGACCGCCCGAACCGGTGTCCGTGTACCCTTGACCACCGGCTCCCCCCCTAGGATGTCGTCGTCTCTAACAATGTGCCAATGTTCGGTCTGCGTAACCATGCGACTCCATCCGTTGTGGACGTCGACTGGAAGATCTGACGTCGCTATCAGTCTAGCGCTCCCATTCGCTTGTGCGACTGTCGTGCGTTGCACAGTCCGGATGCTCCGGTTCTGGCAACCGCTACGCTTGGCTCTGGGATCTCGGCGGCGTCCTGAGGGAGCGGTTCCGAACCGACCCATGCCTTGGAAGCACAGGTCGATTGTAGCGACACTTGTGCTGAACCGGACAAGGCGTGGGTGTCGCAAGATGGCCGGCTTGACATGAAACCGCACCTCGTACCCATCATCTCCCGGAAACAATCTTGAGGGCTATTGGGGCGATTATTGACCCGGTGGCTTTTCTGTAGCGGAGGACGGCGATGGCTGGCGAGCTGACCGATAAGGTCGCGGTGGTTACCGGTGCGGCGTCGGGCATTGGCCGCGCGACCGCCTTGGCCCTGGCCGCAGCGGGGCCAGGTTGGTCGTGAGTGACGTCAACGACGCAGGCGGACATCAAACGGTCGCGGATATCAAGTCCGCAGGAGGGACCGGCACCTTCGTTCGATGCGACGTCTCCGACGAGCAACAGGTGGCGTCGCTTGTTGCGTCAGCGGAGAAGCATTACGGCGGCCTCGACTGCGCGTTCAATAACTGTCGGTCCTTAAGCGCCCGCAGGACGGCGCCGGGAGGCCCGGACGGGTTCAGAACAGCCGAAACCCAGACATTGGTATCAACGACCGCGCGCACGGTTCGTCTCACGGACGGCGCGATGCGCCTGGCGCACCTCTTTCCTCGCCGCGGTGATGTCCGCTCCGATTTCCTCGGACGTCACTGCTGCCGGGAGACGACTCTGGATTCGACGGACAAGGGCGTCCAGCCGCTGTCCCCAATCGGCCCGGTCCTTGAAGCGATCGGCGAGAAAGGCGTCCACGGCGCGGCGTACGAGGGCGGCCACGCTTTCCCGTTCCTCTGCTGCCACATGCTTTAGGGCGCGCAGCTGATCCTCGTCCAGGTAAATGTTGGTGCGGCGCATTGGGTTGGCCTCCTTGCTAGGAGGATACATCATGAGGTACACGCAGTTCGTCGTGGCCGGTCCCTCCCGTGGTCGACCAGCTCGCGCCCGGGGTTCGCAAGGAAGTACGCCAGGCACACGGCGTCGTCTATGTCAGAACCGAAGTCGGTGTCGAGCAGCAGTTTCATGTCACCGGCAACCACCTTCCCAATTCGCGAGCTCGAGTGCAATATCTGGGGCCAGGACGGTCGTCGGACTCGCTTTACGAGGAGGGATATTGTGACGATCACCGGAACCGATCCCGCGAATAGACCGGTCGCATCGATAGCTAGGAATGGCATCACCTGGTACCACGTCAGGGCTACGGAGGTGCGGGACATCGAATTCATCCGGGAAGTCTGTGCCGTCAGACCGCTGGACCTGTATAACAGTGTTTCCGAACAACGACTGCCCACGGTCGTGACGCGGGAAGGCTATTTGTTCGCCCTGTTTCATTTCCCGAGACTCGTGCCCGAAAGGCGAGCAATCGCACCTTCTCAGCTTGGCGTCTTCCTGGGTGAAAGGTTCCTGGTCACTGTCTACCAGTCCGAACTTACGCCCGTGAGCCGGCTGTTTGCCATCTGCCAGAGTGACGACAGGCGTCGGCGGGAACTTTTCGAAGGAGGCGCCGGGAACCTCCTCTATTTCATCCTCGACTCCCTGGTGGACTCCCTCTCCAGCATGCTGGACGATATTCTGGGAGCGATGGAACGGATCGAGGACGAGGTCTTTGATGACCGGCGTTCGTCCGCCAGGGAGCTCGGACTGCTCAGGCGGGATATCGCAGACC
>JACQUF010000138.1 GCA_016210435.1 Chloroflexota bacterium | reverse complement strand
GGCATGCGGAGGTACACGACCTACTGCATGGACCTTGCGCTCGGCGAAGAAGGCCGCCTTTATGTCCTCTGCCGGGAAGACGCCCAGGGGGGCAATATCCGCCGCACGAACTGGGAGGACGAGGACCTCGACGTGATCGGCGGCAGCGGCACGGCTGATGGCCAGTTCATGTGGCCCGTCAGCATCGTTCGCGACGCGGCGGAAAACCTGTATGTCTCCGATGAAGGCCTGCACCGCATCCAGGCGTTCGATCGCCACGGGAAGTTCCTCGGAAAATGGGGCAAACACGGCGCTGGAGATGGGGAACTCAACCGGCCGTCGGGTATCGCCTTCGACGTCGACGAGAACTTCGTTGTGGCCGACACGCTCAACAACCGGGTCCAAAAGTTCACCAGGGACGGTGGTTACCTCACCAGATTCGGCAGTCTAGGCACGGGTAACGGCGAGCTGAATATGCCCTGGGGCGTTGCCGTAGACGACCAGGGGCTCGTGTATGTCTCCGACTGGGGCAACGATCGCGTTCAGGTCTTCGACGCTCAGAGCAAGTTCGTCATGGCGTTCGGACGAAGCGGTTCTGGCGACGGCGAACTGAATGGCCCTGCCGGAATCGCCGTCGACGCCCATGGCGATATCTACGTGGCTGATCGCGGCAACAACCGCGTGCTCCAATTTGACAGGAACGGCCGGTACGTCGAAAAGTTCATCGGCGACGCAACGATTTCCAGGGCCGGACGCCGATACATCCTCGCCAACCCGAAAGTACTCCGCGCCCGCGAGATGACCACTCTCGAACAGCAAAAGCGGCTGCGAGGGCCGTGCGGGGTCAGGATCGACGACCAGCTGCGGCTCTACATTGCCGACTTCGGCTCGCACCGGATCCAGGTGTACAAGAAGGAAGCGTATCCGCTCACACCCGAGGAGATCTTCCCCCAACCGAGCGCCCCCTCCCTCTACGCGCTCTAACAGCAGTCCGGGTGGCCGGACCCACGGGAGACGGTATGCAAATCCTCCTGATTCCTGGATGGCCGCCTTGAGTTGGGGAAGGCTCCGGTACTCCCTCGTCGGGAGAGCCGAGTACCGATCCCTTCTCCCAGTTCTTCGGGAGAAGAGCCTGCCCTGAGCCTGACGAAGGGTGGTCGGAGACCGGATGAGGGTTCGGAACGTCGGCGAGGGTGCAGATCCGCCGTGCCTATGATGTTCGGTTTCTCTCAAGCTTCAATACCCCTCTCCCGGGTCCGGCGGGCCGGACCTATGGGAGAGGGCGTGGGTGAGGGACATCCGGCGCCGTGCCTATGATGTTCGGTTTCTCTCAACAAAGGCGCCGGATGCTCGATACCGAGGCCGAACGCATGACCGCGGAACTGGCGCCTCTCGGCGTGCTTCGCATGTACCTCATCGGCGACTATGCCCGCGGCAGGGTAGGCCCAGAAACGGAGCTCGAGCTGCTGATCGTGCAGCAAACAGAAGAGCCGTTTCGAAGGCGGGCGGACTTTTTTGTCTCGCACGTGCGCCCTCGGATCGGTACTCGGTTCATCGTCTATACCCCGCAGGAGTTCGAGGATCTGGAAGGGAGCGATCCGTTGATAGCCCAGGCACAGCGGCACGGCGAGCTTCTCTATGGCGGGTGATGTCAGGGGCGTTCCGGGTGAAGAATCTGCCCGGTGGATCAAGCAATCCAGTTACGACCTGGAAGATGCGACGCTCACCGCCGGGTCTGGCCGCCACGCGCTTGCCTGCTTCCTGTCGCATCAGGCGGCGGAAAAGGCAGTTACAGCCTTTCTGGTCCACAAAGGGGCAGAACGCGTGTGGGGACACGCCCTGGCCGATCTCTGTGAAGACGCGATGGCCCTCGACCCATCTTTCGACCTGATCAAGACGATCGCAGTGTTGCTGGACAAGTTCTACCTGGATACCCGGTATCCGTCGGGGCTTCCCGGCGGGGTCCCCGCGGAAGCCTATGATCAGCACGATTCGGAGCGGGCCATCGCGATCGCGCGGGAGGTCCACGCTTTCGTGTCGCAGCGGCTGGACTCGGCGTCCCCCTTGGCTTGACCCCCGCTGGCCCTCGGCCCGTGGCCATTAGACCCTGGCGCGGCGCTAACTTGACCTCGCCCCCCAATCCTTATTC
>JACQUF010000148.1 GCA_016210435.1 Chloroflexota bacterium | reverse complement strand
GGCGCTTGCGGCACGCGGCATGCCTGCTGACGTCGAGTCTGTGCGCCATTACCAGTCAACAAGACTCGGGCGTACGGACGGCGAAACCAGACTCGTGGAACTGCTGCCCTTGCCATCTCCATCGAACCGAGACTGGCGATACTCCGAATGGACCACCGCGCCGCGATTCAGGACGCGTGAGACGTACGTCGAATATGTGGCGCCACTACGGACGGGACGCATTAAGCAGCAGATCGCCCACCATCGGCCGGCCGTCGTCATGATGTATGGGCTTGCCGGGTTCGCGTACGCGCGCTGGCGAGAAATCGCCGGCGTCCCGATAACCCCGCTGGACGGATTCGGTCACACGCTTGAGACGGGTAGTGACGGAGCCACCACCTACGTCGTTTGCCCGCACCCCGCCAGTTACGGCATCACGGCGGAATTCTTCATTAACGTAGGCGCTGCGCTTCGGAATTCGAACGGCAGGACACGATCGCCTTACAGCGTGACTTCCAGAGGCTCTCGCCTCGCCGAGCTGACACGCAGGACCGAAAAGCCGAGGACCTTGCCCTGAGCATCGACCTTCTCCATGACCTGGTCGCTGGACGTCTCTCGGAAGTATCCGGGCTTCCAGTCGAGGATCACATCGAGGTAATCCCCCTCGGCGTCGTACCAGATCGTCACCATTCTCCTGGCCATGTCATGGAGCCTCTCTGATGCGGTCCGTGGCGTAAGCAGTCGGTATGGATGTGTCGCCGGACCGTTCCCTACGGGCCCACGGGCGTTCCGCTGCTGAGAAGCGGACGGGCCGCGGTCGCCTCACTTGTGCCCCTGGCGTCTTGCACGATCCACCGCGCTGGCAAGTCCTGGGAGTACGCGAGGTGGCTCGTCCAACGCCTCAAGCAGGTGGTTGAAGTACTCGGCCGGCACAATGGTCTCCGAATGAGAGGCGATGACTTCCTCCGCCCGACTTGCGGCGGCAATCACGACGAATGAGCTCAGCGAGACCCGCTGGAGGCCCGCCGCATACCGAATACGGGCAGCTTCATCCGGTGTGGCTCGTGCCTCGATGCGCTCAGTGCGGGTCGCCAAGCTTCCGTGCCCTTCCCTCGCCGCGGCCTTCAGCAACCACAGAGGAAGGCGGTCGGGAACCTCGCGGGATCTGGAGCGGCTCGATTTCGAGAAGGCTGCCTTCGGCCGCTCGCACCATCCCCTGTTCGATCAGCGCGGCGAGGCCCCGCGTCCTCATACCCACAAGAAGGGCCACGACACGTCTCTGGTCCGTGATCTCGAAGCTCTCCCCTGCCTCGACCCGCCTTATGACCGCGGTAGTTTGTCGCCGCAGCTCTCGGATACCAATTCTCTCCATGTCCCGATGCCTCGCTTACGGTCGTGTCGTCCAGTAGACACGAACTGCGTCCAGATTTCGAGTGGCCGATGTCTGGTCGACGGCACCGATCATTACGCTACGCATCCGTTGACAAATGCGCTGACCGGTCTGGCCGCGCATGGCCTCATCGGCATGATGCTCGCCCGCGTCGTGTCGGGCGCGCCTATTGACCGCCGTGTCGCCGCCGCCGCCGTGGACGTCTTGCTGACTGGCTTGCTTCCGCGGGGTTAGCGGCGCGGATAGCCGGTGGGTCGACCATCGAGCATCGACGTTACGGCATCTCAGTTACCGGCCTTCGGTAATTTGGCAGCACGCACAGCGCGCAACACATCCCGAAAGACATCATCGAACGGCGGTAGATTGCTCATCTGATGGGTGAGGCGAGCCATCCAAAGCCGTCGCAGGCGATCTTCCTTGGCTGCGACCGCCTGCTCGACGCCCACAGCGGTACGTTGCCGCAACGCCAGCTTGGCATCAAGTTCGGCGCGCAACTCCACGATGCGCAAATCGGCGAAATCCAGCAAGTACCAGAGGTCATACAGGTCTCGCGGCTCGCTGCGGGCGCGATCACTCAACGCGAGCAGTTTTTCAATCACGATTTCCTCGATAGCGTAGACCTTCACGGTCGGTCCTTCCGGCAGATCATCGAACCTATCGTAGGTGCGCAGGATCGGACGGTCCTGGAGCGGGAAGCACAGGACTTCATTGATCGTGATGTCCACCTTCACGTCGCTGGCAGC
>JACQUF010000137.1 GCA_016210435.1 Chloroflexota bacterium | reverse complement strand
GTAGTATATACAGGCGTATACTCAAGCAGTGCGCTTCGTTTGGGACGTCGACAAGAGCGAGGCGAATCTTCGGGAACGCGGTTTCGATTTCGCCTTCGCGATTCTGATCTTCGAAGGTCCAACTCTCGAAGTTGAAGATCGTCGACGGGATTATGGCGAACGCCGATTCCTAGCTATTGGTGTAGCGGAGCGGCTTCACCTGACGGTCGTCTACACCGACCGAACGGCGGATGGGGGAGATCTCATTCGCCGCATCATTTCAGCCCGTAGGAGCAACCGACGTGAGCGCCAAATCTACGACCAAGCGACCGGTTAAGCGTATCCGGCCCACTCAAGGCCGCGCGGACCTACCCCGTCTGCGACGCGTAAGCGAATCCGAAATCGCACGTACATCACCACCGGAGCTTGCGAGACTGCCGGACGACTTCTGGGACGAAGCGGAGATCGTTGTTCCAGCAGGAAAGCAGCCAATCTCATTCCGGGTCGACCGCGACGTACTCGCCTGGTTTCGCGAATCGGGACCTCGCTACCAGACACGGATGAACGCGGTTCTTCGGGCTTACGTGGCTCAAATGCGGAAACGTCAACCGATGGCCAGACGGCGCCGCAGAGTGTGAGGCGAGTCACCGGCCCTCTTCGATTGCGCGACGCGCGGCGTCCCGGTACTCGATGAACTTCTTCTGAACCTCGGGATGCTTGAGGCCGATGATCTGTGCGGCGAGCAACGCAGAATTGGTGGCGCCTGAATTGCCGATCGCGACGGTCGCCACCGGAACTCCGCGCGGCATCTGGACCATCGACAGCAGCGAGTCCATGCCGCCCATGACTTGGGTCTGCATTGGGACTCCTATGACCGGAAGCGCGGTCTTTGCGGCGACCACGCCGGGCAGGGCAGCAGCGCCACCGGCGGCCGCGATGATGACTTCGATGCCCCGATCGGCTGCGCTGGACGCGTACTCGGTCACCAGGTCCGGGGTTCGGTGGGCAGACATGACACGGACCTCGTGAGTGATCCCAAATTGCTCGAGTATCTCGACCGCATGCTTCATGGTCTCCATGTCTGTCTTGCTGCCCATGATCACCCCAACAAGCGGTGTGGCCAATTCGGGTCCTCCTGAGGCATCGAGGTCGGGCGCGGCGCGATTACGACCCTGCCAACCTGATTCGGCGGGTTCCCATGATATCCGCGGCGCGTAACTTTCGGTTCTTATTCCCGAGGAGTCGAGGGAATCGGCCGATCACTGCCCGACGGGCTGGCGAACAGGTAGACGATCACAGATACGACCGCAACCGCGAGCATGCCAATGGCGACGAGCGCCCAGGGAAGTTTGACGATCGAAGCCGGGACGGCGCCCGCGACGAACCAGGCCAGAGCCAGGGTCATCCCGGTCAGTGCCGCGGCCGCCACCAGGACCGAGACCGCCGTCGCAAGATGACCGGAGATGAACTGCGTGATATCGGCTAGCGGGTAGCGCGCTCGCTGCAGGCGTCGGACATCCTGCTGCAGGTCGTGAATGACGATAAGCAACAGGAGCGCGGCCAGGGTGACAACGATCGCGACGGTCGACACGGTGATCGACGGGCCGTTTCCGAGAAGGGTTTCCGAAAACCAGCGGTCAAGGTAGCGCCACCAGTCCAACTTCGAATGGGCAAGTACCGCCGGAAGCTGGACGAGCAGGGCCAAGGCTCCAAGCCAGCCGATAGATCGCAGCTGACGGCTGAATAGCGATATCACCGCCGGTATCCCAACCATCACCGCGCCTGCCCAGATCCCGATCTGATCCACCGGCACCAGTCCGAACGTGACCCCGTGTTCGCCCGCCACCGCATCGCCCAGTATGCGCGACAACGTCTCAGCGACGCTGCTGGCGGCGAAGACCGCCGCAGACGCGAAGACGACGAGCCCGATCAGTCCAAGCCGGGCGGTCGCAATGGCCAGCCGGATCCAGATCATCGCCGCCTGCCTCGACCCGAGGTGCGCAGGAGGACGTTGGCAAATGCTTCCCGAATGGGGTCCCATTCGATCACCGTCGCGCCTCGTGAACGCATCTCCCGAACGACCGGGCGCGTCTCGAGGCGCCGCAGCTCACGCGCGAAGCCCATGCCGGGCAGTTTTTCGGCGGCGTACTGGTAGCCGTGAATGGCCACCAGCCACACCGGCATGCGTCTGATGCGGCCAGGCGACAGGTGGAGCAGCGTGCTGACGCCGCTCAACAGTAGTTCCGTCTGGGCGCCACGCGGTCCTACAGGCTCGTCGTCCAGGTCGAGTCGAGTCACGATGACGCAGACCGGCGCGTAGGCGAGCAGGTTCTGCCGCGCCGCCCACGCCGCACGAACGATGTCGTAGGAGTCGCCTGATGGCTGAAGCCGGACGAGCCGCCGTCCGAGGGCGAGGTAGTGCTGGCGGCCGACGTCGGGATAGAGGAAGTCATCCGGAAAGCAGGAGAAATGCGCCCCCAGGTAGTACCCGCGGGTGAGGAAATAATGGCCGACCGCGTTTGCCGCCTCCACGGCGTGCTCGAGCGGATTGACCAGGTTCGTCCCAACGGTCATGTACTTCGAACAGTCGACGAAAAGCCACACGGCGCGCTTTCCCTCGCGTTCAAACTCGTTGACGAGGGGGCGGGCGAGATCGCCTGCCGAATGCCTGGCGGTTGCCTTCCAGTTGATCGACCGCATCGGGTCGCCGGCGACGTACTCGCGGATCTCCTTGAAGTCCGTGGTCGCCACGCCAAGCGTGGCCAGTGCTCCTGCGGGTTGGAGCGCGCTCGCAATTCCGCCCGAGGTCCTAAGCCGGCGGACGGGTAGCAGCTTTGGGAACACACTGAACTCGCTCCGTGCACTCCCGGTCCCCGAGACTGCTTCGCGCAGCCCGAGCACATGGCAGCTCTCCCAGCTGGTCGGCGGGACGGCATAAGAGCCACGCTTTGAGCATTCGACGCCGTACGCATTGAGGAAGTGCCCCTCGCTGAGGCCCTTCCAGAAGACCCGCACGTTTGAGCCTGAATCCAAAGGAAGGTCGGCGGGAAGGGAGTCATGCACGAATAACGGACCGTAACCGGAAGGCGCATCGATCTGCCACTTGATATGCACGCGCTCGCGGATCGAGACGGACGTGCGGTCCAACACACGCGACACCTTTCCGGGGCCGGCGGGGCGGAGGGCCAGGCCGATACCGACGACGAAGAGGCAGAAAATGCCCGCGGCCAGCAGGGGCGGGTTGGCGAGCAGCAGGGCGAGGCCGGTCATCACGAGCGAGCCGGCGGCGACGGATGCGGCTCGGACTGTCGGGCGCGAGTCCCGGGACGCCACCCTCTCCTCCGTCCTCCCCCCTTGAGGGGGAGGAGGCAATGCCCTCACCCGGACCCTCGCCCGGCAGGAGCGGGATGCCGTCTCAGTTCGGTGGGAACCGGCGTCGCCTCCAGGATCTCGTTCAGGACTGCCCCGTCACTGACTCCTTCGAGTACGACTTCCGGTCGCAGGATCAGCCGGTGGGCGAGCACATCCGCCGCCACGCTCCTGACGTCGTCCGGTACGACGAAATCGCGGCCGTGGATGAGAGCCAGCGCACGAGCGGCCTTGAGCATCGCCAGTCCGCCCCTGGGGCTCGCCCCGACCTCGACCTTCGCATGCTCGCGCGTCGCCCTCACCAGCTTGCTGATGTATTCGAGGATCGCGGGGTCGACGTAGATGCCCTGC
>JACQUF010000142.1 GCA_016210435.1 Chloroflexota bacterium | reverse complement strand
TCCCCCCGGCGAGCAACAGGCTGCCGTTGCAGGTCCAGAGCTTCACGTTCATCGGCAGCAGCGCCGGGACACGACATTCCCAGCGGAAGTGGAGCGAGATGATGTAGGCGAAGACGTTGTCCATCGAACAGATGTCCCGGATTTCCTCGGGCGTCGCATCCACCGACATCGCCATCTTCGGCTGATGGATCACGACCACCGGTACGGGGCTTTCCCGCGCCACCTGCTCAAAGTATTTCTGCACCGGCCCGGCGGGACCGCTACCCTGGGCTGGCGGAATCCGGACACGCACCATGTCGGCGCCCGCGTTGGCGTAAAGCTCGGCCAGACGCACCGCCTCCGTCGGCGAAAGCGTGTCGATGCCGGCGATCACGAAACGCTGCCCGCGATGCGCCTGCACTACGGCCCTGATGGCGGCGACTTTCTCGGGCTCGCCAATGTGGAACTCTTCCCCGCCGTAGCTGTTCATCACGAACCCCGAAAGCGGCGTTTTGAGCCATCGCTCGATGTTGCGCGCCAGCCTGTCGTGATCGATCGACTCATCCGCCCGGAACGGATTTGGCGTCGGTGCGACGATTATCGGGTCCTGGGTGGGTATGCTCATGACTCTCTCCCGGGCGCTGCCGCGCTTGAATCACTCGCTTCTTCAAGCAGCTTCCTGGCCCGTTCCACGACCGGAACATCTATCAGCTTGCCCTCAAGATCGATCGCCCCCCGTCCCTTCGCGGAAGCCACATCCCAGGCTTCCACAACACGACGTGCGTAATCCACCTCTTCGGGGTTCGGGCTGAACGTCTTCCTGATGACGGTGAGCTGGTCAGGATGTACCGCGAATTTTCCTTTGAAGCCAAGCTGTCGTGCCACGGCCGAGTCCCTCTCAAGACCGGCGAGATCGCGAAACGGCATGTACGGGGTATCAAGCGGTATCACCCCGGCCGCATGTGCTGCAAGAGCGACCGCTGCGCGCGCGTACTGGATCTCCACGCCTTCGTCAGTTCGCGGGACGCCGATCTCGCGGGTGTAGTCTTCCGCGCCGAATGCGATTGCCAGGATGCGCGGCGACGCGCTGGCGATCTCGCAACCGCGGACGATACCGGCTGCGGTCTCGAGCCAGGGAATCAACCGGATTTGCCCATGCGCGAGTCCGACCTTCGATTCCGCTGCGCTCAGAAGCTGGTCACAGTCCGCAATATCAGCGACAGACCGAACCTTCCCGATACTGATTCCGTCGACGGACGGGCCGGTCGCAGCTTCCAGATCCAGAGAGGTCAGTCCGGTGTGGAGCGCGTTGACCCGGACCACGATCCGCTGGCCTGCCCTGGCGAGCGAGGGAATGGCCAGTGCGACGAGCCGCCGCGCGTTTTCCTTCTCGCCCAGCGGGACGGAGTCCTCGAGATCGAGCACGATGCAATCGGCGGCGAAGCCCGCCGCCTTTTCCAGCATTGTTTGCCGATTCCCGGGGACGAATATCGGGTTGCGAATTCGCAAGTCCGGTCTCCTACTGATATCTCGCAGTGAGCCAGGGCCGGACCGCGTGAATGAAGCCGGCCGGGTTGTCGCCGGGAACGATGTGCCCTGCACCCACGACTTCGGCGTAGTCGGCGTTACGAATCGCCTTTGTCATCTCGGTGGCCGTCTCGGAGGAGAGCACGTCGCTCATTTCGCCACGGACCACGAGCGTTGGACATTCGATGCTCTTGATCAGCGCCCACTCTTCATCGGGAGACGATGCGGGCCGCCTGAAATTCGGGTCTCGCAGGACCCTGTCGTATTTCCATGTCCACTTGCCATTCGGCGTCTGCCGAACGTTGTGCCGCAGGGTGGCGCGTATCTGGTCGACCGACCTCAATGGCTGGTAGGCGTGGACCGCCCTGACGAAGTCCTCGTATGAATCGCGTTCGTCGGGAAGCTGCACGAAGTTGCGGATGCGGGCCCGGCCGCTGGCCATGATCACGGGGCCCACATCGACGATCACGAGAGCCTTCACGACCCCCGGATGACGGGCTGCCAGCGCATACGCAGTCCTTCCACCCATGGAAAGCCCGATCGCCGCCACCGATTTGAACCGAAGGTGGCCGAGCAGCGCATCAAGGTCGCGGAGGTGCGCGTCGCGTGAATAGTCGTGGACGGCCGACCAGTCGCTGTCGCCGTGGCCGCGTGCATCGACCGCGAATACGCGGTAGAAGTCCGAGAGAGACAGGGCGACGAAGTCCCACGAGTGGGCGGTCTGCGCGAAACCGTGCAGAAGCAGCACCGGGGGAGCTCCGGCGCGACCCCATTCCAGATAGTGAAGGTTGATCTCGCCGGTATCGAAATCGCGTTCCAGCGGGGTGCGAGGTTCCTCGAATGGGACACCCGCGGCGGCTGCCGCCTCGTGTAGGGTAGCCATTAGCTGCAGCTGTCTTTGACCATCAACGGAGGACCGGTCCTGCGACCCGGCGCATGAAGTCGGCCTGTACCTTGTCGAAACCGATTGTCCAGACGCGGCTTGTACGTACAACGATGAGTCGCCACGACGGCACGACTACAACCGTGTTCAGGCCTGCCCCGCCGAAGCCAAAGGCCGGGCCGTCTCCCTTTTCTGGCCGTGCCAGGACCGCGGCGAATTCCATGCCGTCGACCGAGCGCAGTTTCAAATCGCGTGGCGGAGCTCCGGCAGGACGGGCAAACGGGGTTTCGGATATCACTGCGGCCGCGTGTTCGCGCCTACCACTTCAACAGATCTGGGCCGCCCATGGCCTGAACCAGGGCGCGATACGTTTCGAACAACTGCATCGAGTCCGCACCCTGGCAAAGCAAGATGAGGTGCCCGGCCAAGGGGGGCTCGCCCATCACCGCTTCAGGGTGGCCACCAGGTCCACGCAGTCTGCGACTTCCTGGTCACACAGCATCACGATGTTGCCGACAATGAGGTACGCCTTGTACCTGGTGACCGGATTGAGGTAGTCGGTGGAAGCGGGTGGGCGGTTGACGGCCTCCTGTGCGGGACCCGTTCCTTGACTTGCGGCCGCGGCTGCGGACTCATAAACGCGCACCTCGATATCCTTCCGGTTGTAGAAGCCGTACCAGACCTCTTTCGCGCCCGGCACGTTTTCAGTGGTGTACTGTTTCGACTTCCTCCAGCCGGCCGCAACCAGGTCATCCAGGGTGTACGTCCTGTCTGTCCGAAGGACATCGCCGGAAACGATCGTTGCGTTGGCCGCCGGTGGCCTGTTCTGAGCAGACTGCCCGGCCTGCGACGCGGGGGTTTCACGGCCACACCCGAGTATCAGGCCGACCGACGCGAGACACAGAAACACGGCGGTGGCTTTGGGCCTCGAGTGTCTGTTACCCAGGCGTTTGATCATCGGTGCCCCTCGCGTTCCCCTTGCTTCAGCGGGATGAACCGCGTAGACGCTGGGTCCGCAGGTTGCCGCACAAACCACGAGCGGACAGGGAAACCCACGCTACGGGCCGGAATGATACAAGGTCCGCCGGGACCGGCCCGACAATCGGCACGGGTGGAAGAACCGGCACGCGGACGACTTCGTACTCGCGTGCACTCTGGCCCAAAACGAGCGCCGCGGAGTTTGGCGATAAGATATGGAGCCATCACAAGGAAATTTCGAATAATCTCCGGTTTGCTACTCGTCGCGACCGTACTCTCGGCAGGCTTGCTGCTCGCGGGATGCGGTTCGGAAACGTCGTCGGGCACTGGCTCGAATAGTCAGGGCGGCGTGGCCGTTCCCTCCAAAGACTCAAGCTCGCAGATACAGCGCGTCATATCCACCGACAAGGTATTCGCGGTGGACGATGTCGTGAATGCGGGGTTCAAGAAGTCAAAGACCTACGACGTGACCGGTCTCGAAAAGGCGACCGCCGCGAT
>JACQUF010000134.1 GCA_016210435.1 Chloroflexota bacterium | reverse complement strand
CTCACCGACCGAGTGACGGAGTACTGCGATCAGGCTTTCCAGCCGCGCCACCTCCTCCGAGACCTGCCCGTATTGCGCCAGTTCGGCGCGGGCCGACGCGTAGGTCTTCATCTCTTCGGAAATCGCCCGCCTGATCTCGTTCAGCTTCTTGCCGAGTTCGGTCTGCTCCCGGACGAGGCCTTCCCGGACATTGCTGATGACGGCGCCCGTCGAACCGATTCCCGCGGACCAGATACGCTGCTGGACATCCTGGTCCAGGCCCTGGAGTTCCTGCAGACTGAGGCTGAACACGTTGTCATGGACACGGCCGCCAAGGTGCGACAGCAGCGCAGCCAGGTCTTCTTCGTTTGAGACCGCCTGATCGCGCAAGATCCTCACGACCCCGCTGTACGGCCCGCGCGGCCTCCTGATCCGCTCGATCAGGAAGGTTCGGCCCTCGGAGTCCAGGAACTCGATCGAACCTCCATGGGCGACGCCATCGACCGCGGGGTACCCGAATGCGCGATCTTCAATCGACCCTGCGCGCGGAAATCCGAGCAGGACTGTGCGGATGAACGCCCTGAGAGCAGATTTGCCCGCCTCGTTCGGCCCGGTGATTACATTGACTCTCGGGGACAATGGGCCGACTTCCCGCTTGTAAAGCGGCCCGAAACCTTCGATCTGGACCTTCTGGATTCGCATTTCAATGAGCCGAACTGTCGAGCCGCTCCGCCAGCAGCCATCGTGCCCGGTCCAGAAGCCTCCGAACGTCGTCCTCGGTCAACTGCACAGCCACGTCGCGATCCCGCGACGCCTTCAGTTCGCTGTTCAGATTCTGAGCGATCTCGGAGAGCCGCGGCCCGTCGCCAAGTTCAGCGCTCACACGACTCAACAGCAGGCCTAGGAAATCCTGCTCCCGGGCCCGCGACTCGACGTTGAGGTCAGGCAGGGTGCGGTCTTCGAGCCGATCCAACCAGACCCACGGTTCGTCGGGCATGAAGTCGTCTCGCAAGTGGGCCGTCAAATCGTCGAGCGAGTCGTCCCGGGTCAACTCCTCGTGGACCGGGCCGCGCCCGATCAGCGAAAGCCGGCATACAAGTGAGCGTCCCTCGCTCCCGTCCCTGAGGCCGGTGAGTCTGACACGGACCGCGCGGATCAAATCATCCAGAGATTCAACGTCATCGATGGCGACTTCGGCCTGCTCCCAGCGTACGACGTCAAGAGGTGCGAACTGCAATGCCGTTCTTCCCGAGTCGTCGACGTCGACTACGTAGCAGCCGCGCGGCCCGGCCTCGCCGATGTCCCGCGCCTGAATATTCCCGGGGTAAACGACTGTGGGCCCGGCCGGGCGCACGATTTCTCGTTTGTGGATGTGGCCGAGGGCCCAGTAATCGATCCCGGCGCGTTCGAGGTCGCCAATGGAACACGGTGCGTAGTTCGGGTGGTTTGGATTCAGGCCGAGGTTGCAGTGCAAGAGACCGATCGTGAACAGGCCGGATTCCTCAGGGACGCCAATCCTGGCAGCGAGATTGTCCCGTACTTCCTGGGTTGGATAACTGACGCCCTGGATCCGGGCGACCGGCTGCCCGCCAGAGGTCGCGGTAGCCCACCGAGGCTCCGCGCCGAATATGGTCACCTGCGGCGGGAACTTGATCGTGTTCGCCCACCCGTCCAGTGGATCGTGGTTGCCGTGCACAACAAAGCTCGAGATGCCGTGCTCCGCAAGTTCGGCAAGACCGTCGCGGAACCGAAGCTGCGCCCGGACGCTCCGATCGCTGCTGTCATAAACATCCCCGGCAACGAGCAGGAAATCAGCATCCCGGGCGATGCACAGCTGGACCAGATTCCGAAACGCTCGGAAGGTCGAGTCCATCAAGGCAGACCGCACGGCCGCGGGCGCTCCGGACCATGCTACGAAACGGCTATCGATATGCAGGTCTGCGGCGTGGACGAATCGAAAACGTGGTTTCGGCAAGTCGTGTACCGGCGCGCTTCAGGGTCCGCGCTGCGTATCTGACGCAAACGTACGGCGATTTTAACAACCGGCCGCTCGATCTCGAATGCGCGTTTTGCACAGATCGAAGGCGTAAAAAGAGAGGCCCCCGGAGTTGCGGGGGCCTCTTAGCGTCTAGCGCCTCAGGGTGGACCGGCTAGAAGTCCATGCCGCCGCCGGGCGGGGCACCGGGCATCGGCCTCTCGGGTTCCTTCTTGTCCGTGATCAACGACTCGGTTGTCAGGATCATGCCGGCAACCGATACGGCGTTCTCTACCGCCGCTCTCGTGACTTTGGCGGGGTCGATGATGCCCATCTCGAT
>JACQUF010000144.1 GCA_016210435.1 Chloroflexota bacterium | reverse complement strand
GATCGCAGTGTCGATCTCTATACTCATAGGATCGTTCCGAGTCCTCCTTCGGCCTAAGCGTCGCGGCAATGCTTCGCCGCTGGCCGATGGATCGGGCCATAGTTTTTGCAGCGCCTCTCGTTTGAAACTCAGCTCATTCCACGTTTCAGCGTCGGGGCTGAAATAATTCTTCGACCGGGCACGCGCCGGTCCGTAGTGAAGGCGCAGATCCAACCACTGGATGGATGGAACCGGCATTACATCGCCTTCGGTGTCCTTGATCCCGTAGGCGATGATCTCTCCTCGTTGAAGTGCTTCGCTCACCGCCGACTCGACAACATCAAACCAGTTTGGGGCGTTCGCGTCTTTCCTGATTTGTTCATGTAGCGCCTCACTGGCTGCCTGCATCAGTTGTGCGTCGTACCTATCGGGCCAGGTCAAACCTCCTGGATAGCGAGAGGCGTTCTCGGACAGAAAGTGCTCCAGGGAAATGTTCTCGCCAATGGCGCGTTTCTCCGTTTCCGACACTACCTGCTCAAGGGCAGTGTCCGGCTCTATGCCGGCCAGCTTGGCGTGAACCCAGGCGACCGCATGCAGCAGGTCGTAATACGGTCTCCCGAATGATTCTTTCACGCTCCACCTCAAAAAGTGGGGACCAAGCCGGCCGAGCGAGGTAACCGGGTGTTCGCCTTGGCGAATCGGTACTCGCTGCGCTCCTCCTGAGCGAAACTTTATTGCCGTCCCTTCCCGTGACTGGCCTTCAATGTCAACACGTTTGCTCCGGCGGCGAGTCCGTCGAGGAAATCGGCCCAGTGCTGCATCATGCGGCGCCGTTCCTCCAGATACTCGCTTCTGTGGTAGGCGGCCCGCACGCGGTTGCGCTCCGCATGGGCAAGCTGGCGCTCGATCACGTCCGGCCGCCAGCCCTGTTCGTTCAGGATAGTGCTGGCGGTTGCCCGGAAGCCGTGCGCCGTCGCCCGGGAGTGATACCCCATTCGGTACATGGCATAGAGCAAGGTGTTCTCACTCATCGGCTTCGCGTGGTCCGACTGGTTGGGGAACAGGTAGCGGCTGCTACCGGTAAGTGGGTGCAGTTCTTCCAGCGCCTCGATGGCTTGACGGGAGAGAGGCACGACATGCGCAGTCCGCATCTTCATGCGCTCCGCCGGGATTCGCCAATCGGCGTTATCGAGGTCGAACTCGCTCCACTCGGCGGCCCGCAACTCGCCAGGACGCACGAAGGTGAGCGCGAGCAGCCGCAGTGCGATCCTGGTCTCCGGCCGGCCGTCGTACTTCGGGAGCTTCTTCAGGAACTCGGGGAGCTGCTTGACCGTGAGCGCGGCGCGGCTGTCCCGCTGGTGGGGTTTCAATGCTCCGCGGAGATCCGCCGCTGGGTTGCCGACGCAACGGCCGGAAGCGATGGCATACCGGAATACTGCACCACACCGCTGCAACACACGGTGCGCCGTCTCCGTCGCGCCCCGACGTTCGATGCACTTGATGGCAGCGAGCAGGTCCTGCGCCGTAACTTCCGCGATCGGAACTGCGCCCAGGGCGGGGAAGATGTCCACCCCCAGCGAGCCCAGCGCCCGCGCCGTGTGGTCCGGCGTCCACCGATGGCGCTGGTGCTCGATCCACTCCCGGGCCACCGCCTCAAAGGTATTGGCGGCCGCCGTCTCCCGAGCCCGGCGCTCCCGCTTGCGCGCTAGCACCGGATCCTGGCCGGCCTCCAGCACCTCTCTGGCGCCGTCTCGTCCGGCCCGGGCCTGTTTCAGGCTGACCGCCGGATACACGCCCAGGGCAAGGACTTTTTCCTTGCTGCCGAAGCGGTATTTAAGGCGCCAGTAACGCGCACCGCTCGGAAGGATGTGCAGGTATAGGCCGCCGCCGTCAAAGAGCTTATACGGCTTCTGGCGCGGCCTGGCGTTGCGAATCTTGGTGTCGGTGAGCATCAGATACCCCCACGTTCCGGGATTGATACCCCCAAACATACCCCTCAATGGGGGTAGATTTCAATGGACAATACGGGACGACTGCGGACAGGGGAAAGGGCGAAAATGCTTTTCTGGCGTGGGTTTCGTGGACTTCCCTGGACTGCTCTGGATGGGAATATGGTGCCGATGGTCGGATTCGAACCGACACGGGTTACCCCACCACCCCCTCAAGATGGCGTGTCTACCAATTCCACCACATCGGCG
>JACQUF010000139.1 GCA_016210435.1 Chloroflexota bacterium | reverse complement strand
GGCTGGACCTGCGCGAGTTCAGTCCGGGCGGCGGCTTTGCTGCGGGCTATGTGCCCGACCGGCTGCCGCCGCCAGTCGGCGAATATGCGAAGGCGATCGTGACCGCACTGCGGGCCGCCTGCGATGCCCAGGGGTTTGAAGAGCCTACGCTGATCGTCGAGCCGGGGCGCGCGATAGTGGCGCGTGCCGGGGTCGCCGTCTACACGGTGGGCGCGGTGAAGGATATTCCGAGCGTCAGGAAATATGTGTCCGTTGACGGCGGGATGGGTGACAACATCCGTCCCGCGATCTACGGCTCCAAATATTCAGCGTTCTGCGCCAATCGCATCTCCGAACCGCATGACGAAGTGGTGACGATCGCGGGTTGGTACTGCGAGTCCGGAGACATCCTCGCGCGGGACGTAGGTCTGCCCCGAGTAAACCCGCGTGACATGATCGCGGTGCCTGCCTCGGGCGCATACCAGGTCCCGATGTCCAGCAACTACAACATGGCGCGGCGGCCCGCTATCGTGATGGTGAACCAGGGTAAGCCCCGCGTGATCCGGCGACGCGAGACGTACGACGACCTTCTCGCGACGACCCGGGTGTGACTACCGCTGCTGCGCGTTCCGTGAATGAGCAGGCGCCTGCAGGATGGCAGACGTTCGGGCACGAAGGCGCCCGCAAATTCCTCCTGCGCGCGTTGAACACCGCCCGGCTGGCCCATGCGTATCTTCTGGCTGGCCCGCCGGGCATCGGGAAAATGTCACTGGCCATGGACCTGGCCCGTGCGGTCAATTGCCTCGCCCCTGAGCCAGCGTCACGCCCTTGCGGCGCGTGCCGGTCATGCCAGCGGATCACCCGTGGGCTTCACGCGGACGTAACGGTAATTGACCCTGATACGCCGATCGAGAATGAGAAGGCCAGGGCCGCGGAAGAGACAACTTCGAGGCGAGTGATTCGCAAAGGCCTGATCGACGACCTGGAACATCGGGCGTCGCTGAAGCCATTCGAGGGCCGGTACCGCGTATTCATCATCGACGGCGCGGAATTGATGCTGGCGCCTGCAGCGAACGCGCTTCTCAAGACGCTCGAAGAGCCCGAATCAAACGTACTAATCACCCTTCTTACGCCGTCCCCATCTTCGCTGCCAGAAACGATTGCATCCCGGTGCCAGCGCATTGATCTCAGGCCGGTGCCCGTGGACGTACTCGAAAGGGGGCTAATGGAAAGGGCAGGGGCGAATGCAGAAAACGCGAAAACGCTGGCCAGGATTGCTCAGGGGCGTCCCGGCTGGGCGCTGAGCGCGCTTGCCGACGCCACCGCGCTCGATCGCCGGCGGCAGGCCGTCTATAGGATCATGGCCGCGCTTGTGGGGTCGATTGAAGACCGCTTTCGCTACGCGCGGAGCCTGAGCACGGTGCTGCGCAAGGACCGCGGGTCCGTTGCCGACGAGATGGCCCTCTGGGTCTCGTGGTGGCGGGACGTTCTCCTGATCGGGCACGGGCTCGAACACGCGATCGCCAACGAGGACTATCGCGATGCCCTGCACGCCGTCTCAAGTGTGATCGGAACGTCCGAGGCGGCGAAGGCCGTGCGCGCGGTTCAATCGGCGGCGCGGGCGCTTGAACGTAACGCGATGACGCCACTCGTATTCGAAGTCATGATGCTCGACATGCCACGTGTCGACGCCGGACTGCTTCCAGCCGCCAGCGGCGGAGAAGCGTCCGTCGATTCTACCTGGGCGCCGCCGGAGGACAGTTAGTCGCCCGCTACTGGATGTGTGCCAACAGTTGTTAGTGGCAGGCCCCCTGGAATCGGGGTTGGAGAAGCGTATGCTCGGGGGGTGCCGCTCACGGGTGGACGCGCTGGAAGCTGGTCCTGAAAGCAGCCCCTAAAATGGGGCTTTCGGGAGTTCCCGTCCCGTTGCCGACCTCAGCAAAACCGAGGACCAACCCTTGACGACGCTTGCTTCAGTCCTTCAGCCAGCAACGCGCGGCGCCCGCGCGGTGGTAATCCCGGAAGGTCCTTCGGTCACCTATGAGGATCTCGGTAGCCAGGTCGAACGCGTCGCTGAGCATCTCGCCGCGCTTGGGATCGAGCGCGGACGCCCGATGTCGATCGTTCTCGGGAACAACCTCGAGTACCTGGTGACCTTCCTGGGCGTAGCGAGGGTCGGCGCGATCGCCGCCCCGCTCAATCCCGGATACACCGTAGACGAATTCAAGTTCTTCATGTCGGACGCGAACGCGCAGCTTGCGATCATTGCGCCCGGGGCAGCAGCCGCTGCCGAAGCCGCACAGGCTCTGGGAATCAAGATCGTTACAGCGACCGTGGACGGTCGTGGCCAGGTCGCGCTGCAACGTGATGGAACGGCGCTGAGCGCGCGCCGCGACGTGGCCGCGCCCGCACCTGGCGACGTCGCCCTGTTCCTGCATACGTCGGGTACCACAAGCCGGCCGAAGGGCGTGCCTCTGACCCACGCCAACCTGATGGCATCGCTCAGAAACATCAAGGGAACGTACGCTCTGACCCCGCGCGACGTTTCGCTGATCGTGATGCCGCTATTTCACGTCCACGGGTTGCTGGGCGCGACGCTTTCAACGCTGAACTCGGGCGGGACGGTGGTGGTACCGCCGCGATTCAGCGCGAGCCGGTTCTGGCCGGTGCAGCAGGAGATGGGCGCAACCTGGTTTTCGGCGGTGCCGACCATCCACCAGACGCTCCTTCTCAGGGCCGATACCGACGGCGCTCGGCGTGAAAGCTTCCGATTCATCCGATCATGCAGTTCGGCACTGGTTCCCGCCGTGTTCGAGCGGCTGGAGGCGAGGTTCGGTGCGCCGGTCCTCGAGGCGTATGGCATGACCGAGGCTTCACATCAGATGTCGTCAAACCCCCTGCCACCCGGTGAACGCTCCCCGGGAACGGTTGGCCCCGGCACCGGCGTCCAAATCGGGATCATGGACGAAAAGGGCAAGCTGCTGCCGGGTGGCGAGCGCGGCGAGGTCGTGATCAGCGGCCCGAACGTGACCAAAGGCTATTCCAACAATCCGAAGGCCAACGCCGAATCGTTCGTCAACGGCTGGTTCCGGACCGGGGATCAGGGGTATCTGGACAAACGGAGCTACCTGACTCTGACTGGGCGCATCAAGGAACTCATAAATCGCGGTGGCGAGAAGATCTCACCGCTGGAAGTCGATGCCGTGTTGCTTGGCCACCCGGCAGTTGCCGAAGCGGTCTGCTTCGCCTGCCCGGACGTCAAGTATGGTGAGGTCGTTCACGCCGCGGTCGTGCTGAGATCCGAGGCGGACCCGGCGGCGATCCAGGCGTTCTGCCGGGAACACCTGGCGTCGTTCAAGGTGCCAGAGAAGATCTACGTGACCACGCAGCTGCCGCGGACGGCCACGGGCAAGATCCAGCGCCGGCATGTGGCCGCCGCGTTCAAACAGCAGATTTAGGAGTTATTTCAGACCCTGGCTCTCGAACCCCGGCCCTCCCTAAAACCTGCCCCCTGGAACCTGACCCCTAAACCTGCGCGACGCCCCGGAAGAAATTCAGGAACAGCGTGGCGAGGCCCAAATAGACGACGAGACCGAACACGTCCGTCACGGTCGTGATTACCACCGCCGATGCGGTTGCGGGGTCAATCCTCAGCGCCTTCAGGCCGAGCGGGATTACCACGCCGCTCGCGCCTGCCACCAGCAGGTTTACCAGGATCGAGGCGCCGAGTACAACGCTGAGATAGATGTCCTGTCGCCAGAGCCAGCAAACAAACCCAAGGATGATCGACGTCCCGACGCCCTGGATCAGAGCGAGGGCGAGTTCGCGTGTCATCATCTGCTTCGAATCGGTCCCTGAGACTTCTTGCAGCGCAAGCGACCGCACCACGACGGTCACGGTCTGGACCCCGGCGATCCCGGCCTGGCCCGCGATAACCGGGATGAAGACGGCGAGGATGGCGAGCTTCGAGATCGAGGGCTGGAAGACACTGACGACGAAGCCCGCGGCGATCACCGACGCCAGCTGGAAAAGCAGCCACGGGAACCGGTTCTTGATCGATGGCCACAGCGGTCCGACCGGGCGGTCCTGGCCCTCAACGCCAACGATGCGGAACATGTCCTCGGTGGCTTCTTCTTCGGCCACTTTGACCAGGTCTTCCACCGCGATGACGCCCTGAAGCACGCCGGCCGTGTCCACGACTGGCACGCTTCGGAGCTGGTAGCGCTCCATGATCCGGGCGCACTCTTCCTTGTCGGTGCCAGTGAGGACGGAGACGACCTCGGTATCCATGAGGTCGCTCAGCTTTGCGGTGGGTCCTGCGATGATCAGGTCGCTCAATTCAAGCTTGCCGACGAGCCTGTTCTCGCGGTTGATGACGAACAGGTTGTGCATGAACCTGGGACGATACCCGCACGATTTGACGAAATGAAGGGCGTGGGTGGCGGTCAAGGCGTCCCTGAGCCCGAGCACCTCCGGGGTCATGATTGCCCCGGCTTCGTCCGGCTCGTAGGTGAGAAGGTCGCCGACCACGGCCACGTTCTGCATCCGCGCCATCGTCTCGGTGGCCTCGGGCAAGGACATGCCGCGCAGCACGTCCGCGGCAACATTCGGCGGGGCCGCGTCGAGGGTGGCCGCAAGGCGGTCGACGTCGACGGCGCCTGACAGCGATACGGTGCGGCGGTCGCGCATGTGCTCGAGGATCTCCGCAAGCCGCTGGGGCGAGAGGCTGCCGAGAATCGCGCGCCTGCTCGCGGCGTTCAGGTCGGCAATTACATCCGCCTGCTCGGGCGGCGCGAGCCCTTCGAGCCTGGCGGCTGCCCCTTCGGGATCGCCTTGCTTGACTTCTCGCTCTATGGACTTCTGGACTGCGCTTAAATCTGCTGAAGGAATCGCGGTAGCGGCGGCGTTATCCGCCATACAGTTGCTCCGGGCACGGGCTACAGGTCCCACAAATGCGGGCCAGATCATAGGCACGCGATACGTGCGTACGGCTAGCTGTTTCGCGGCTGTCTTCAGCGAATTTCCGGAGATGCGCGCAGATACGGCAACAGCTTTGGCAACGTTGATGATCCCGCCAGTTCCACTACACAGTGTGTCGGGGCGCTGTCTCACCACACCGCCTAGTGGCGTGAGCGCACGAGTGCCGTCTTGTTAACGGATCGACGTCCTCTACAAGGGGTAGGCCGACACTGCCCTGAAAATCACCAGCGGAATGATTACTGTAAGGACCGCGGCAATAACCAGCCGGAGCAAATTCGGTTTGACTCGGCCGGTTAGACTTGCGCCAATTGCGCTGCCGATCATCGCGGTGATGCCAAGCACTGCAAGAATCAATGGGTCGAAATTTCCGTGGACCGCGTGGCCCGCAAAACCGGCGACCGCGGTCAAAAGGCTGATCGCCGCATTGGTTCCTGTGGCATACCAGGGGTCCATCTTCAAGAAGCTGATGAGAATGGGCAGGCGGAGCGCGCCAAGCGTCATGCCCGCGGCGCCTCCGATCGCCCCGATCGCCGCGCTCATCGAGCCATCGATCGTCAATTTTCTTGTGTTCAGAAACCGGACGCCGGTGGGGTCAGACGGCTTCGGCCAGGGTCTGTGCCGTACCGGCCGGAGGATCGGGTGTGTGCGTTTCCAGGCCTCCGCGTACGTGATCACGGTGAGGACCGTGAGGATCAGCGCGATGACGACCAGCAGCGTCCACACAGGCACGCGGTTCGCCAGATAGGCCCCGAAGAACGTGCCGATGATCGTCGGCGCGCCGAACAGGACGACCATCTTCGGGACGACCCGCCCTGCTCTGATGTGAGGGATCACTCCGCTCGTCGAGCCGACAAAGATCACGCCGAGGTTGGTACCCGCGGCGACCAGAGGGTCGAAGCCCATCGCAAGCATGACCGGTAGCTGGATGATGCCAAGTGCGGCACCCGTCATCCCTGCCAGGATGCTGACCACGAACGACAGGACACCGAGGCCGAAAATCTGCGTCCCCGAAGCGTCCAGGGACGTGAACGCTGCACCCAGGGTAACGATATCCGGCAATGCGTCAGAGACCAGTTCGGCTCATATTTGGATCGACCGTCCGGGCATCATACCGCCTGAATCTCGTCTGGCCGGCCCGGCGCGCTATACTCGCTGGACCTTTGGCCTCGATCGAACATTCCGCCTTGAATGCGGTGAACGTGCGGGCTTTCTCCTGTGGGTGTCGAAGAGTGAGGTAAGCGGCCAATTGCCGAAAAACGTGCGTATCCCAATCCCGACCGACTCAGTAGGCCTTCATTACGCGGCCGTCGAGTACCTCTTCGTCGGAATGACCAACGCCGCGCTATTGAAGGAAGAAGGCGGGCCGCTCGTCCTCGTTGACAGCAATGGCGTGTGGGTAAAGGACATCGAAGGCCGGGAGTTCATCGACGGGATTTCCGGCATGTATTTCCGCAATGCAGGCCACGGACGGGAGGAGATCGCGAAAGCGGTGTACGAGCAGCTGACCAAAGTCAGCATGCATGTCTACGCCGGAAGCACTGCCTCTACTATCCGGCTTGCCGCGAAGCTGGCTGATATCACCCCTGGCACCTTGAGCCGCACGTTCTTCACGCAGGGCGGGTCAGAAGCCAATGAGACCTCGATGAAGATGGCCCAGGCGTATCACAACCGCACCGGGGGCAAAGGCCGCTTCAAGATCATATCGCGGCGCGGCTCCTACCACGGCGGTACTTACGGGACCCAGTGGCTTGGCGAACACCCCGGGTTCCCGCGTACGGATTTTCAGCCGGTGCCGCCCCACGTCGTCCATGTTCCCCAGCCGAATCCATACCGATGCGAGCTCGGCGGCAGCAACGCTGAAGAATGCGCGGAGCGATGCGCGAACGCGATCGAACAGGCGATCCTGTCCCATGGGCCGGACTCGGTCTCGGCTGTGCTGGGCGAGCCGGTCTCACAGCCGCTCGGGGGCGTCGTGCCCCACGAGTCGTACTGGCCGAGAGTGCGCGAGATCTGCGATAAGTACGGCGTCATCCTGATCTTCGACGAGGTGATCACGGGGTTCGGAAGGCTCGGCACGTGGTTCGGTGCGGACTTTGTGGGTGTCGTGCCCGACATCATGAGCTTCGCCAAGGGGATCACGAGCGGCTACTTCCCAATGGGAGGCGCGATCGCGAAAGCTGAGATTGCGGATGTCTTTAACGGTGGCCCGGAAGCCACGTTCAAGCACATGTTC
>JACQUF010000130.1 GCA_016210435.1 Chloroflexota bacterium | reverse complement strand
CTGTCGAACAGTGCGGCGGCTACAACCCCGACGAGGGCGAACCTCCGCCCGGTCCAGGCGCCCCGGTAATCGTGCGCGCCTGGCTACCGGTTGACGCGACCCTCGATGACAGGCTCGCAAACATCGACCTCGGGGTCCGGCTGATTTCTCATCTGCGCCAGCTTCCTCCGGTACAGAAAAAGGAGGTCCTCGAAGCGGAGTGGCGCCGCCAGACCTTCGACCCCGTGCGCATCGGGCGCCGCCTGCTGATCGTGCCCGTAAACTCGACCGCGGGACGCCCGGCTTCGGCGACCTCGGATGACGTGATTGTCCCGCTCGAACCGGGCCTTGCGTTCGGAACAGGCCATCATCCGACCACGCGGACATGTCTCGAGGTGCTCGAACGGGTTGTCAGAGGCGGCGAATCCGTCGTGGATATCGGATGCGGGTCGGGGATTCTCACGATCGCCGCGCTCAAGCTCGGCGCCCGCGATGCGATGTGCTTCGATATCGACCCCGATGCGGTGCGGGCGGCGCGCCGGAATCTGCGGCGTGCGGGGGTCTACCGTCGGGCCAGGATCATCCAGGGGACTGTCCCGCATTCAGATGCGCCGCGTTATGGGTACGACCTCGTGCTCGCCAACATTTCCGCGAGGGTACTCATCGAGCAGGCCCGGCCCATGCTCCAGTGCGCCCGACCCAACGGCGTGTTCATCGGGTCCGGCTACATGGCGGAGCGCAAGGAAGAGGTACACCGTTCCCTCGAGAAAGCAGGGGCCGTCATTCGCGAAATGATCGTCTCCTCCGATTGGGTGACCGTGGTCGCCGGGCGAGCCCCTGTCTAGCCTGGGGACAGGACAATCTGGCCCGTGCATCGCTTCCATGTAGATTCCAGGGCAATCTCCGCCGGCCGGGCCGTCATCCCACCGGAAACCTCCGCGCAGATCAGCCGTGTCCTTCGGCTGCGTTCCGGCGAAGAGATCGCACTGTTCGACGGTTCGGGCGCGGAATGGAGGGTGCGCCTTGAATCTGTGACCCCCGATGAGGTCGGAGGCACGATCATCGACCAGAGGTGGCCGAAGACGGAACCGCAACTGGACATCACGGTCTGCCAGGCGGTGTTAAAGGCTGATCGCTTCGAGTTCGTGCTCCAGCGCTGCACTGAGGCAGGCGCGGCGCGATTCCAGCCGGTAATATCCGCCCGGTGTGTCGCGGAGGTGCCGCGTGGGGAGAAATTCCGCCGCTGGGAGCGGATCGTCCGCGAAGCCGCGGAGCAGTCAGGCCGGGTCAAGGTCCCGCCGATATCGCCGTCGATATCTCTGGCGGACGTCTCAAGGCTTTCCGAGCTTCGGCCAGGTGTGATCCTCTGGGAAGGTGAGCGGTCCGTGGGTCTGCGAACTGCCATCGACAAGGCAACCGCGGGTGGCGCCTCCCGGCTGTCGCTCGTGATCGGACCCGAAGGCGGGTTCGAGGCGAAGGAGCTCGAACCGCTGGTAGCCGTGGGCTTCCCTGTAGCGAGCCTGGGACCCAGGATCTTCCGGGCGGAGACGGCCGCTCTGGCAACCCTTACAGCGGCCCTGTATCACCTTCGCGAGATGGGCTAGGGAAGCAGCTCCAGCGCCTTGCAGTGTCTGGGCTGGACCGCCCCGAAGTGCCTGTGGTCCAGGGTGGCGAGCCTGGTTTCACCCAGGCGCTCACATGCGGCAATTATCGACGCGTCTACAAGCCCGAGTTCAAGATCCTCGTAACCGGAGATCAACTCTTCAATCCTTCCCCAATCAGATGGTGCAACCGGCTCGATCTGCAGTTCGCCACCGCGTATCGACCGGACCAGGCCCTCGACGGCGTACTGGCCCACTCGCGTCTCGAGGAGATAGGCGACCTCAGATAGGACAAGAACCGGCGCTACGACTGGCGTGGTTTGACGCGTGAGCAGCTCGACGCAGGCGCGATGATGCTGGTCATTGACGATGACTGCCGCGACCAGAGGTCCGGCATCGACTAACAGCATCAGCCCTTGTGCTTCAAGATTGCGTCGCGAACAACCTCGTCGACGCGGGTCGAAAGATCCTTCGGTCCACGGGCGATTCCGATGAACGACAGCTTGCGGCGTTTCCTGCCAGGCAGGTACTTCATGACAGCTTCACGAATCAACTCGGAAACCGAAACACCGCGTCGCCTGGCTTCGTAACGGAGCATGGTGTATGTGTCTTTATCGATGGAAAAAGTCGCGCGTTTCATTTGACCAGCTTAATGCATCACGCATCATTATGAAATCTTCGGATGGCAGTCTAGTAGACGGCCGATGGGGCTACCTGCGGATGCGGCTCTCGGCAGCCGGGGCGCGGCGCATCAATAGCTCGATCGCGCCGCCCACGCTGAGCCCATCGAAAAGAAGCTGCCTGAGTGTTTCCGCGATAGGCATTTCGATGCCGAGCTTCGCGGCCAGCTCCATCGCAGCCACCGTCGCGGGGACGCCCTCCGCGGTCTGGTCCATGCGCGCGAGGATGTCGTCCAGTTTGTTGCCCCGGGCAAGCTGCTCGCCGACGTAGCGGTTGCGGCTCAACGGGGAATAGCAGGTCGCCACAAGGTCGCCGAGCCCAGACAGGCCCGCGAAAGTCTCGGGCCGGGCGCCCATCGCGACGCCGAGCCGCGTGATCTCATGCAGACCGCGCGTGATCATCGCAGCCTTCGCGTTGTCGCCCAGTTCGAGCCCGTCGATGATCCCGGCGCAGATCGCGATGATGTTCTTCAGCGCGCCTCCGAGCTCGAGCCCTATGAGATCGTCGGTGGTATAGACGCGAAAGACGCTCGAGGCGAGCACAGCCTGCGTTGCTAGCGCTGCCTCCGTGCGTTCGAAGGCAACCGTCGCTGAGGAAGGCTTGCTGGCGATGATTTCCTTTGCGAGATTCGGGCCGGAAATCGCCCCGATAGCGGCGCGCCAGCCTGCCTCCAGTTCTTCGGCCACCATCTCTGACGGCCGCTTGCCCGTGCCGGGCTCGATCCCCTTCGTGCCGCTCAGGATCACAGGTACGGCAGAAAGTTCGCTCCGCAACCTGCGCACGTTCTGTCGAAGCCTGTTCGTGGGCACCGCGATAATTGCGAGATCGCAGCGTCCGAACGCCGAATCTGCCGACGCAGTGACGTGGAGGCCATCCGGGAACTTCTGACCCGGGTGGAACCGCCGGTTTTCGCGCGCCGACTCGAGCGCGTGCGCCTCTTCCTCGGTCCTGGCCCAGAGGACCGCCCTGT
Source organism: Chloroflexota bacterium (assembly GCA_016210435.1). GTDB lineage: Bacteria > Chloroflexota > Dehalococcoidia > Lucifugimonadales > Lucifugimonadaceae > VGZT01. The sequence goes on along the minus strand of JACQUF010000130.1, from coordinate 6,009 downwards.
GTCCCTGCCGGGCGGCGATTACTCCCAGGGTCGTGCCCCAGCTCGTCGTCCCAACTATCCCGATGAGCGCCAAGAGGCCCGCCTACGGGTTGCGCGCGGCCACACGCGCCTTGAGGTTGATGCGGCTCTCTTCGCCCCGCATCAGCCGGTTGATGTTGGCCTGATGGCGGGCAAGGATCAGCGCGGCGGTTGGAAATCCAAAGACCAGGTATTCGGCCTCGATGCTCCCCAGGGCGGCCAGAACCACGAGCGCGCCGAGTCCGGCCACCGTGCCGACTATCGAGCCGAGCGAGACGTAACGGGAGACGCCGGCCACGACCACGCCGACCATCGATACGAGTCCTGCAACAGGCGACAGCATGAAGAGCGCACCGCCGCCCGTGGCGACGCCGCGGCCCCCGCGGAACCCGGCGAAGACCGGCCAGCTATGGCCCACGACCACCGCAAGGCCGGCAAGCGAGGCCGCCATCGGCGAATCCGAGAGCAGATCGGCAATGAGTACCGCGATCACTCCCTTTGCAAGGTCGGCAATGAGCACGATCAGCGCGGGGACTGCTCCAAGTGTTCGGAGCGCGTTCGTCGCACCGCTGTTGCCGCTTCCTACCGTCCGGATATCGATACCGGCCCAGAGCTTGCCGATTATGACGCCGAACGGGATTGACCCCAGTAGATAGGCGGCCGGGAGGGCGATGAGATAGGGTGAGAGGCCGGTCATCTGCGGGACACGAACTCCAACTTCAGCGGCGCCCCCTCGAAGCCAAAGGCCTGCCGCATGCAGTTTTCGAGGTACCGGCGGTATGAGAAGTGTATGCGGTCGGGGTCGCTCGTGTGAAATACGAACGTCGGCGGGCCAGTCCGCCGCTGCACGACCCGGTAGATCCTCGTCTCGCGCCTGCCCTCTGACGGCGGCGGGTGGGCGGCGAGGGCCTCCATCAGGACCCGCCGGAGTTCTTCCGGCTCCAGCGTGCGGCGCCACTGCTCGTGCACGTCGACGATCGCACTGAGCAGGCTGGGTATCCCCGTGCGTTCGATGGCGGAAGTAAACCGGATCGGCGCGCCGTCCAGGAACTGGAGCCGGCGGCGTATGGACCGCTCGACATCCTTGGTCTCGAGATTGAGTTCCGGCGCAAGGTCCCATTTGTTGACGACAATCACAGCGCCGCGGCCGGCATCCTCGATATAACCGGCGATATGAGTGTCCTGCGCGGTTACGAACTCACTTGCATCAAGGACCAGGATCGCCACGTAGCACCTTTCGATGGCCTGGATCGTACGGAGTGCGCTGTACTTTTCGATTCCGGGCTCGATATGTCCCCGTCTGCGAAGGCCCGCGGTGTCGATGAACAGCAGGTCCTGCTCCTTGTACCGGTAGAGCGTGTCGACCGGGTCGCGGGTCGTTCCCGGAATCGGGCTCACGATCGACCTGGTCTTGCCCGCGATTGCGTTTAGAAGTGCTGATTTGCCGACGTTGGTGCGCCCGACAATCGCGACCCTTGGAACGCGTTCCGGTTCTTCGGACTCGATCTCGGCAGGAAGCGACTCGGCGACCTTCTCCATGAGCTCATCGATGCCGTGCCCGTGGTAGGCGCTGATCGGCAGCGGGTCTCCAAGCCCGAGCTCGTAGAACTCGACCGTAGCCAGCGCCCGCCGTTCGCTTTCGGCCTTGTTCGCGGCCAGCACGACTGGCTTGCCGGACCTGCGTGCCTGGTCGACCGCATCACGGTCGCCCGCGGTAACCCCCTCGGATGCGTCGGTCACCAGGATCATCACGTCGGCATCCTCGATTGCCGAAGCGGTCTGCGCCTGGACCTCGCGATAGATCGCGTCTCCGGCCCTCGGATCGATCCCACCGGTATCGACGAGGATGAAACGCAGGTCCCGCCAGCGCGCGTCTGTCGAGACCCTGTCCCGAGTGGTACCCGGGATGTCGCTGACGATCGCGATGCGCCGGCCGGCCAGCCGGTTGAACAGCGTGGACTTCCCCACATTGGGCCGTCCGATTATTGCAACGATCGGAAGCGCCACTCTCCAGCACTCGCATCCTTATCTCTAGCGTTCGGAGGCCGCGCCCTGAGCTTGTCGAAGGGGCCTGGCCGAGGTACCTCTTAACGGTTGACCGCCGCTTCCAGACTACGCGAACAGGAAATCCAGCAGGCCGGCCTGCGCATGCAGGCGGTTCGCAGCTTGGTCGAAAACTATGGACCGCGGGTCGTCGAACATGCCGGGAGACACCTCCTCGCCGGGGTGTGCCGGCATGTCATGCATGAACTTGACGTCGGGTTTGGCCAGCTTGAGCAGCTGCGGGTTTACCTGGTAGCCCTTGAAGGCCACAACGCGCTGCGCGGTCTCCTGCTCCTGACCCATGCTGGTCCAAACGTCCGTGTACACGATGTCGGCGCCGCGGGCGGCTTCCTCGGGGGTGGAGACCAGCGCCAGCGCCCCTCCCGTCCTGGTGCCGATCTGGCGCGCCCTCGAGGCGACGCCTCCGGGCAGCTCGTAGCCCTTCGGCGAAGCTATTACGAGTTCGCCGCCCATCAGTGCGATTCCAAGCGCCAGGCTGACGGCGACGTTATTGCCGTCGCCTATGTAGGCGATTCGCAGGCCCTTGTATGCGCCCTTGTGCTCTTCGATCGTGAGCAGGTCGGCGAGGACCTGGCACGGGTGCTCGAGGTCGGACAGCGCGTTGATCACGGAAACCGACGATGCGCGGGCGAACTCTTCGAGTGTGGAATGCAGGAACGTCCGCACGATTGCGATATCAGCCATTGTCGAGATGACGCGCGAGACGTCGGCGACAGGTTCACGTTTGTTGAGCCCGACTTCCTGGGGCGAGAAGTAGATCGGATGCCCCCCTAGCGCATGCACAGCAGTATCGAAGCTCAGCTTCGTCCTGAGCGAGGGCTTTTCGAAAAGCAAGACGGCGGTCTTGCCAAAGAGGCAGCCTGAGCGCTTGCCGCGCTTGAACTCGGCAGCGCGCGCGAGCACCTGGCCGATCTCTACCGACGTAAGGTCGGCCATGGACAGGAAATGCCGGACTTTCGGCCTGGCCGTCATCTCGTACCCCTCGCACTACTCGCCGCACAGCATATATCGCGGGCCTGACATATCATTCCGCAATCTTTCAGACCCTCTCCCCCTGCGGGAGAGTCACAGTACGAGTCCCTCTCTCTATGGGAGAGGGTGCGGGTGAGGGTTAGTAGCGCCAATGCCCGATGAGTTGCACTATCTGACCATCACGGAGCTTGCCGCCCAGATACGCTCGAAAAAAATCTCGCCCGTCGAGGTCACCAGAGCGCAGATCGGGCGGATCGAGAAACTGGACCCGAAGTTGCGCTCATACGCGACCGTGACCGCGGATACGGCGCTCAAACAGGCCAGGCAGGCTGAGCAGGAGATTTTGCGAGGCGGGTACCGGGGTCCGCTTCATGGCGTACCGGTGGCCGTGAAGGACCTGTGCTTCACGAGCGGCGTCCGCACGATGGCAGGATGCGCGGTGCTCGCGGACTTCGTTCCGGAACATGACGCGACCGTCGTGTCAAAGCTGGCGAACGCGGGAGCGGTCATGCTCGGAAAGTTGAACATGACCGAAGGCGCGATGGGTGGCTACAACCCGAAGCTCCAGGCGCCCGAAAACCCATGGAAGGAGAGCCATTGGCCGGGAGCTTCGTCGAGCGGCTCGGGCGCGGCGACGGCCGCGGGGCTCACCTTCGGGACCCTCGGAAGCGACACCGGTGGGTCGATCAGGCACCCGGCGGCCGTCTGCGGCGTAACCGGCCTCAAGCCGACCTGGGGGCGCGTGAGCCGGTACGGCGTCTTCGCTCTCGCGGAGTCGCTCGACCACGTCGGTCCGCTGGCCCGCAGCGCCGCGGACTGCGGGATCATATTGCAGGCGATATCGGGCCTCGACCCGAACGACCCGACTTCCCTCCACGAGCCAGTACCGGACATGCTGGGAGGCGTGGGCAAGGGCGTGCGCGGGCTGCGAATCGGGTGTGACGAAGGGTACGCGTCGGCCGACATCGCGCCGGATTTTGCGCGGGCGGTCGCTGACGGTGTAAGGGTCGTCGAGAAGCTCGGTGCAAGGATCGTGCCGGTCAAGATGCCGGCGCGTTTACGGGAGTACATGCAGGCGTGGCAGGTCCTCTGCACGAGCGAAGCCCTGGCCGCGCATTCGGCTTTCTATCCCGGCCGTGCGAAGGAATATGGTCCCTGGTTCAGGCAGTGGCTTGAGAGGGGCGCCGGGTATACGAGCGCGGACTATGCCAGGGCGCACTCGTTGAGGCTACAGTGCAACGGCGACCTGCGGCTCATGATGCGCGAAATCGATGCGTTCGCCTGCCCGTCTACAGCACGCGCCGCGTACCCGGTCACAAAGGAAACGGTCTACGGAGGCATCCCGCCGGACCGCGATCCGTGGCAGGCGAGGTACACCGTCCCCTACAACTACTCCGGTCTTCCGACGATCGCGCTTCCCTGCGGGCTCAACGAGCAAGGTTTGCCGGTATCCATCCAGTTCGTCGGGCATCCGCTATCTGAGCCGCTGCTTGTGCAGACCGGTGACGCGTTCCAGCGCGCCACCGAGTTCCATCGCCTTCACCCGCCAGGCTGGGATTAGCCTTCCCTTCTCCACGGCGTGGAGAAGGTGGCCGAAGGCCGGATGAGGACGGGTCGCGGGATGCAGGTGAGGGTGACCCGAATCACGCGAGCGTGAACTTGAGCAGCGTGATCGTGTCCGTCAGCTTCTCGAACACAGGTTTCACCGGGGCGCCGATCCTGATCTTCGCCGGATCCGGGTCAATACCGACGAGATTGGTGGGAACTCGGGCGCCCTCTTCAAGTTCCACGATGGCGGCCACGTAGGGAACTTTGTCCGCGAATCCCGGGTGCGGCGCCCGGTGCGCGATCGCAAAGGTATGGATCGTCCCGCGGCCAGTGGACCGGAACCATTGCGTCCGTCGGGAGAAACAGTGCGGGCAGATATCACGCGGGTAGAAGTACGCCTTCTTGCAGTCCTCGCAACGCCGCATCCAGATCTCCGAACGGCGGAGCCCTTCCCAGTACCGGTCCGACTCCGGCTGCGGCACGGGAACGGGCGCCCTGACCTCCTCCCCCTTCGCGTGGGAGGATCTAAGAGAGGGCGTAATTGGGCTCCCCTCTCCCCTCACCAGGGGAGCGGGTTGGGGTGAGGGGTTAGCTGCCTCTCCCTTCGCGGGAGAGGATTGCGGTGAGGGTGAGGGGGTACTCGTCATTTTTAATCGCTCCCCAGCACGACGGTCGCCGTTGACGACAGACTTCCGCCAGTCCCATGCGCGAGCGCGACCTTGCAATCATTCACCTGCCGCTCGCCGCATTCGCCCCTGAGCTGTCGCACCGCCTCAACCACAAGAAATATCCCGTACATGCCGGGGTGCGTGTACGACAGACCGCCCCCACTCGTGTTGAGCGGGAAGCTGCCTCCCGGGGCCGTGCGTTGCTTCGCCACGAAATCCGATCCTTCGCCCTTCTTGCAGAAACCGAGGTTCTCGAGGGTAACCAGCACCGTGTACGTGAACGAGTCATAGATCATCGTCAGGTCGAAGTCCGAATGCTTGACCCCGGCCATCTGCATCGCCTGAGGACCGGTGTTTCGCCCGAAGGCGGAAGTCAGGTCTGGCATCTGCGAAATGATCGAATGATCGTGACCCTCGCCGATCCCGAGCACTCGGATGCCTCCCTTTCGGCAGCTTCGGGCGCGCTCTGCAGTCGTGACGACGATCGCGGCGCCGGCGTCGGTCACCAGACAGCAGTCGAGCAGGTGAAACGGCCAGGCGATCCAGCGCGAGTTGTGGTAGTCGTCAAAGGTCATCTTCTCAGAATGCATGTATGCGCGCGGGTTCAGGTTCGCCCATTTGCGCGTGGCTACCGCAAGGTCTGACCGCGCCTGGCGCGTGCGGTCATCGCCGGATACGTGCATGTACCGGTTGCAGGCGAGGGCGTTGGTGATTGGCGGGCCGATGATTCCGTCGGGGG
>JACQUF010000014.1 GCA_016210435.1 Chloroflexota bacterium | reverse complement strand
GAACCCTGCCCTGATAGCCGCAAGCTCTGCTGACCGGTAGGCAGCGAGCACTTCGCGGCGTTGCCGGTCATCAAAGATCGAATACCGCGTTCGCCGGGCCTCGCGCGATCGTCGCTCCTTGAGGTATCTCACTGTCAGCCAGGCCAGCACGGCAGACATTCCCGCTGCAGTCATCGCGGCGAGAGCGGAAATCCCTGTCTCGAAGAAGCTGGCGATCTTTGCGAATGCAGCCCCGGGCGCCCGCGTCGCGGCGTCCGCGAGGCTGTCGCCGAAGCGGTGCTCCAGCAGGAAGCCCAGCGCTCCCGGCGCCGCGGGCCGTACGTTCATTGAAGGAGTGGGCATGTCCGGCCGGGGCGCGGGATCGAAGGGCACCCACCCCGCTTTGTCAAAGCGCACCTCGGCCCATACGTGTGCGTCCTCGCCCATGACCTTGTTCGCGCCAGAGAGCGGGTTGTAGCTGCCCGGCAGGTAGCCGGTAGCGAGCCGCGCGGTGAGCCCCGCTGCCCGGGCCATGAGCACCATCGCCGTCGCATAGTCCATGCTCGTGCCGGGGGCCTCCCCAAACACGAACGATTCGAGTGAACCCGATGATTCAAGCTGGTTGGGCGCGGCCTCGTTCAGCTCGAGCTGATGCAGGTAGCTCGCGATCGCTACCGCGCGGTCGAAGTGCGTGGTCGCGTCTCGCGTTAGCTGACCGGTGAGTGCGTGGAGGTACCCCATGCCGCCGGGGACGATCGAATAGCGCTGCTCAAGCCACCGTGAACGGTCGTTGCGAAGGCGCTCGGGAGTAAGCGAAGGCTGGCTGGAAACGACTTGATAGGTGGCGCCGTCCGAAAGCAGCAGCTTGCCATCGCCATCGCGTGGTACCGATGCCGCGATCGGCTCATAGCCGGCCAAGAGGGTGCTCGCGGCGTCATGGTGTAGAAACACCGTCTGCAGGTAGCGCGTGTCCTCGTCGCCCTGAGCTCTCTTCGCCAGGTACGGTGGCGGCAGCGGTTTCGCCTGCTCTGATTTCGATGCCAGCCACTCGCCAGCGCCATCGGCTGCTCCGGGATCGAAGGTGTCGTATGTCCGGCCGCGCCAGTAGCTGGCAACCGGCGATCGCACATACATGACGATTTCATCGGCCATCGGCCCTGGTGGCACCAGTGGCTCGGCCACTTCAACCTCTACGGAGAGCCCGTCTTTCCCGAGCTCCTGGACGCCCGGGATCCCCACCCCTCCTGTCGCCTGGCCTCCGGCCATTGAATCGGGGCCTCCCACCGACGCAATCGGGCCAGAGAGGTCGTCCAGGCTCGCCTTCCGTTCCTGCGTGAGTCTTCGTGCAACCTCCGGGGCAAGCGGCGGGATGTCGCCATTCTCGAGACCCGAGAACGGGAGGACTGCAAACTGAGGCGCGTGAGGCGTCTGGGCCCGGTTCCAGGGCAGAAGGAGAAAGGCAGCCGCACCAGAAGCGAGGACGGCCACGCCTACGCAGACCCAGAGCAACACTTTGCTGCTTCTGGTCTCCAGTCCGATGGTCTTCCGCGACTGCGTCTCGTCCTCGAGCCATGACCGCGCAAAAAACGCCATGGTCACGAGCGCGTAGATCGCGAGTAGTGGCGCAAAACTCGCGGCGAACGCGATCTCGCTCGCGAAGAAGATCACGATCCCTGCGAACAGGAGCTGGGTGTAGAGGCTCGCCCGGGTGCGGAGGTCGAATGACGAAGCCGCGCCCGTGCCAAGCATGAAATAGGTCACAGGCAGCCTATCGCCGCGGATCGCGGCTGCCAGGTCGTTCCGCATGTAGATGCCAAGGGCTACGATGAAAATACCAATCGCAAGGGACACGAACGGTAGGCTTCGACCGATGCGACGGTAGCTGAATACGTGGCCTGCTGCGATCCCTGCGAGTGACAGGCACGGAACCAGGGGCGGCGCGCCTACGGCAAGCAGCGTGAGAACTGCCCATGCGGCAGCGACGAACGCCATCGAGCGAAGCCAGCCTGAGCGCTCCGGCTTATCGGAGAAGACCTTCCTGAGGACCGACGGCCGGGCATGCACGGGCCGCGCCAGCGCCGCGGCGCCGGAGACTGCGGTGGCTGACGCGATCATGCGACGCGTTCCTCGGCGTTGGCGCGGCCCTGGATTCGGGCATCCGCGCCCCCTTCGATCGCGGCCGCAGCTGCGCGCAGGCCTCCCCTTGCACAGGAGATCACCGCACAGCCGGTCCGCGCGAGCGCACGGACTCCCTCTGACGCGCTATCGCCCGGGACAAAGCCTTCAAGAACGACGCAGGCGACGCCAACGCCGCGCTGGGCCGCGGACGCTAACGCCGCAATCTGGGCGCGGTGAGCGCCTGAAACAACTGCGAATACCCGGCTGCCGAGAGGGACACGGTACAGCGCTTCGGTCATCGTGACCTCGTGGGCCGGTTCGATCATCGCCAGCACCCGCATCACTTCCGGCCATTCGTAGATCGGATTGCCGACGCGGCCAGGAAGAGCAAACTGGACTGCCCCGCCGCGGCCGATGATGACCCGGCCCACACTTGCTGCTAGCGTGATCGAATATTCGAGGGTCGTTTCCGCCCCCGTCCCGAGCGTCGAGCCGGTCTCGAAGACGACGGTCAGAGTCTCCTCGACCCCGGCGTCGAATTCGCGCACCATCGGGCGCCCCGTTCGGGCGGTGTTCTTCCAGTGGACGTCTCGGAGCGCGTCCCCCACGATGTACCGGCGAGAGGTCGCCACTTCGTCTCCCCGTCGCGCGGCCCGGCGCCCTGATCGTTCGCCTTGCACGGCCTCCAGCAGCCTCGCGCCACGCATTGGGCGCCATGCGGGATAGACGAGTACTTCGTCGTCGACGCGGCATCGGCGGCGGGCACGAAATAACCCGAAGGGTGCCCTGCACTCGAGGGTCATCTGCGTGACCCGTTGAATGCCGCGCACGCTCGCAACCGTCTCCATCGATGCGGAAGCGTTCACCCTTGCAGGGAGGTGCGCGAACAGGATCCCCGGCGGGGGCGATCCCTTCGGCGCCGGCGAATCCATCGTTGTCGCCGGCGTACACGCAACGAAGAAGCGCGGAAGAAATGACCGGTTTTCGATGCCGATCTCGATTTCAACCCTGTCGCCCGCGATCGGCGCCAGGTCCCCCGGTACCCGCCTCCGAGGGCGGAACCGGGCGGTAGCCTTGAGCCGCAGTAGCGACACCTGCGGGAACACCGCGGAAAGGATCAGGGTCCCGGCCAGGAGCGCGGTCGCCAGGTGGAGCCATCCGACGCGGGTAGCGCTGGCCACGAAGAAGCCAATGATCGCGACGACAAGAAGGCCTACACCGCGCCTGGTGATCATGCGCTACACGGGAACTGCGATCCGCGCGAGTACTTCCGAAACGATCTGCGACTGTGAACGATCATGACCTGGCGAGAGGATCAGACGGTGGGCCATGACATTCGGCGCCACGGCT
>JACQUF010000128.1 GCA_016210435.1 Chloroflexota bacterium | reverse complement strand
TCGCGCTGCCCGGCCCAGTTCCAGCGACTCCTGGAACACTTCGCCTCCCGCGGCGCGATGGACATCGAAGGCCTGGGCGAAAAGATGTCGATCGCGTTGATTTCCGCGGAACTCGTCAAAGACGTCGCCGATGTCTATTCCCTGAGCGACCAGAGAGCCCGCCTGCTGGAGCTGGAGCGCATGGGCGAGAAGAGCGTGGAGAACCTGCTCAAGGGGATTGAAATTTCAAAGCAACGGACCCTGGGCCGCCTCCTGTTCGCGCTGGGCATACCACACGTGGGTACCGAGGTCGCTGAGCTTCTCGCGCAGAATTTCGGCTCGATCGAGTCCCTTAGCAAGGCGTCGGTCCAGGACATAGACGAGATCGAGGGGATCGGCGCGGAGATAGCCCGCAGCGTCCGCACCTGGCTGGACAATCCCGGAAACCGGCTTGTTCTGGACAAACTCGCCAAGGCCGGGGTGAACCCGATTGAAGAAGCCACCGCAGCGACCGGGCCAAAACCCCTCGCAGGCCTGAAATTCGTAGTCACCGGCACGTTGCAGGCCTGGTCGAGACCGGAAGTCCAGGACCTGATCAAAAGGCTTGGTGGCCAGGTGTCCGGAAGCGTCTCGAAGAAAACAGACTATGTGCTGGCAGGCGCCGAGCCGGGTTCAAAACTCGAGGACGCCCGAAAGCCCGGAGTCAAGACGGTCGACGAAGCCGGATTCCGCCGGATGATCAGCGAGAAACCTTGAAAAGGCTCTGGACGGCCTTGACCTCTGTTTCGCGGCGGTCGCGCGGGGGGAAGCGACCACCCGGCTGGTCGAGCCCCGACCTGATCATCGTAGGTCTGGGAAATCCCGGTCCCGAGTACCGGGACACCCGGCACAACGCAGGCGTATGGTGCCTCGAGGAACTTGCGCGCAGGGCGGGCGCCCGCCTGACCCGCCTCGACCCACGAGTTTCAGTCGCGGAGACGTTCCTCGCCGGGTGCCCGGTTGTCCTTGCCCAGCCGCGGACGTTCATGAACAACAGCGGACAGGCAGTCGGCTACCTGCTGAAGCACTACGAGACCGATGCAGGCCGGGTAGTCGTACTCGTGGACGATATGGACCTCCTGCCGGGCAAGATCAGGATCCGCGCCGCAGGTAGCGCGGGCGGTCACAACGGGCTCAAGTCCGTCATCGGTGCGATCGGTACAACCGGATTCGCCCGCGTCCGCATCGGCGTAGGCCGGCCGTCATCCTCAGGCAATGAGATCGGTCATGTCCTTGCCCCGTTGACCCCTGACGAACGCCAGCAGGTGCGGCAGGCGGTCTCCCGGGCTGCGGACAGCATCGAAGCGATCCTGCGCGATGGGGTCGAGAATGCGATGAACAAGTTCAATTGAGGCGCATCCGGGCCGTCAGCCGCCTCGCGGTCTTCGGGGCGCTGATCTTCGCGGTCATCTCCGGCATCGCGTGCGGATCAACCCCACGGCCAACGCCAGTGCCTCACAGTCAAACACCGACCCCCATCTCCAATACGCCAAGGCCCGTTCCAACCGCGACGCCGCTCGAGGTCCTTCCGCCGCCGACTCCGACTCCCACCCTGGCGCCCGTACGGCCCGTGGCGCCACCGTTCCAGCCTGTTCCAACCCAGACAGTCCCCGACCCCCCGGACCGCGATCCCCTCGACCTCGCCCGGAGGTTGCGACTGAAACAGACCGAACCGATCAAGGCGACGCCCGCCGCCGAAGCGCCCAAATACGCAGTTGGCCAATCGTTGAAGCTCTGGGTGCTTCAAGACGGTGCAGGCGGCCGCCAGATCGACGCCGTCGTGCGGGCGATCAGCGAGCACGCGGTGTGGGCCTTCGATACCAGAGCAGAGATTGACGAGGACAAGCTTCAGGCGGCGATTTCCTCGTTCGAAGAACGCATCTGGCCAGCGGTCGAGACCTATTTCGGAAAGCTCGACGGGCCCGGTCTCAATGGCGACACGCGGATGACGATCTTTCACACCGATCTGGATGAAGGCCTCGCCGGCTATTACAGTTCCAGCGACGAGTTTCCGACCTCGGTTCATCCCTTCTCGAACGAGCGGCGCATCATCTATATCGACTTCCGAAAGCTGGCCCTTGCTTCAGAGACCTACCTGACGGTCCTCGCCCACGAGCTGCAGCACGCGGTCCACTCCCAGCTCGATCCAGGCGAGGAAGCGTTTCTCAACGAAGGGCTGTCCGAGCTCGCCGTCGTACGGGCCGGTTTCGATCCTCAGGGTCCGACATCGTTCCTGGCTCAGCCCAACACCCAGCTGAACGGATGGCCCGACGCCCCGAATACCGGGCCGCATTATGGCGCCTCACTGCTTTTCGTTGAGTACCTGGTGGACCACTTCGGTGGCAACGAAACGATCAGGAAGCTGGTCGCCCAGCCCGCGGACGGGCTAGCCAGCATCGACGCGCATCTGGCAGGGCTCGGCTACAAGGAGCGGGCGATCGACGTCTTCCGTGACTGGGTTGTTGCCAACTACCTGGACGAAGACGAATCGCCGTACGGATACCCGAACCGCGTGCTGGGTCCTATCAGGGCACGTCTCGTGACCGGGGCCGAAACGATCGCAGGACAAATTGCCCAGATGGGCGCCGAATATTTCGTGCTCAAGCTCGGGTCGAGCGAAGCCAGGGTCCGCTTCGAGGGCGAGCCGGCCACGCAGCTCATTCCGGTCCCGCCGAAAAGCCTGCGCACCTGCTGGTGGGGCAATCGAGGCGACTCGATCGACCCTACGCTCACCCGGGAAATCGATCTGACCGCCGTAAGTAGCGCCACCCTCCGCTACTCGGTGTGGTATTCGATCGAGGACGAATGGGACTACGCCTACGTTGAGATATCACGAGACGAAGGCAAGACGTGGGACATCCTCGAAGGGCTGCACACGACCCGGCGCAATTCGAACGGTTCCGCGTTTGGCCCGGGCTACACGGGTCAAAGCGAGGGCTGGCTCAGCGAGCAGATCGATCTCACTGCTTACGCGGGGAGGAAGGCCTTGCTGCGTTTCGAATACGTCACCGATGATGCGGTCCACCGCCAGGGAATCTGTTTCGATGACTTCGAAGTCCGGGAAATCGGATGGTTCGACTTCGCCGAATCAGACAGGGACTGGCAGATCCAGGGATTCGCGCGCATCAACGACCGCATCCCGCAGGACTGGCTGGTCCAGATCGTACGCGCCAAACCCGGCCGTGCGACCCAGGTCTCGCAGTTGCCGATTTCCGCTGCGGGAGAAGGCGAGGCCGCGATCAAGACGATAGAGTCCGACGAGACCTTGCTGGTCATCGTTAGCCCCGTGAGCCCGGGCTCGCTGTCGCCGGCCCCGTTCAATCTGAAGGTAACGCCCTCAGGCCAGCGAACGGGCGAGTAACGGGATCCATTGGTAGGGGCGTGAGCCTGCCCTGAGCGAAGTCGAAGGGGCAATACGCCCACCTACTCGAGGAGCAGGTCCTCCAGCATACCGATCTCGCGATCGGTGATGCCCTGGGCGCAGGCGTAATCCCGCATGGTCCCCCATTCACGCCGGACCAGGTTAAGGGTTGCCGCCATAGCTTCCGGCCTGGGGCTGAACACTTGCGCGGGCACATCACGCACGATCTCGCAGTACCCGGGCGCGGATCGCATCCGTTCGATGATCAACGCAATGTGGTTGGTAGTGGCCGCGTAATCATCGACGATATCGTCGTCGCAGACGCCGAGAGCACCCAGGACGACTGCAGCAAGGATTCCCGTGCGGTCCTTGCCGGCTGCGCAATGGAAAACAACAGGCTCGATACCGCGGCTGATGATCAACCGCATTGCCTTCGCCAGGTCCGAGCCAGCCGTCAGGAGCATCCCGAAGTACAGGGCCGACATGTCGAAATCGGCGCGTTCGCGCGCCTGCTCGCTGGCTCGCCTCTGGCCATCGAGGATCGGCAGGTGGAAATACCGCACCGGATTGACGATGAATGGGGCGCGGCCGTCTCTCTCGACTTCCTCGGTATTGCGCAGGTCGATCACCGTGCGGATGCCCAGCTCGGTGCGGGCCTTCCGGCCGTCCGCGTCAGTCATCCAGTGGAGCGAATCGCTCCGGAAGATCTGACGCCACCGGACTGTTCGGCCATCTGCGGTACTGTAGCCGCCGAGGTCACGAAAATTGAACGCTGCCTCGAACTTGACTGTCCGCTCCAGGGGCGCGCCTGAAGCAATTTGCGAATGCAGATTCAGCAATTTTGTCCTTCGGCATTAGACTGCCCGATCTTCTAGCTTACCGTCTTTTGTGAAAAACATCACAGTCCACGGGTTCGGTGTTGATGCGTATCGTGGCCGCCCCGGACGCACGGCCTTGAAGGCGGAGGATCGCAACGCCCGCTATTACCAGCAGAATCCCGCCGCAGATCAGCCACCGAAGAAGCGGATCCCCGGGCGCGAAGCCACCGGTCGCAGGCAGAAGCGCAGGCTCGGGGGCCGGTTGGGCCGCGGCGAGCGAAACTGTGCTCCCATTTCCTGCTACGACGCGACCGATCGCGAAGATTGACAGGCGTGTGACTTGCCAGCGGACGTGAACTTCTGGATCCGGTGGTTGATGAGATCAGCCACGTAGACGTTTCCCGCGGGATCAGTAGCGATCCCGTGGGGCGCGTCGAATTTCCCGTCCGTCTTGCCGAGACTGCCCCATTTGAGGACGAACAGGCCACCGGACGTGAATTTCTGGATGCGGGCGTGAAGGGAATCCAGTACATACACGGGTGGTGATTCTGGATCGGCAGCAGCTATCCGCGCCGAGAGCAGGCCGGCCGCGACGGCCAGGACGAGGCTTGTGACGACGGCGGTCAGGATCGGTCTGCGAAACATGGCTCCACCCCTGAAAGCAAGGTGCGGCCCAGACCGATGTTAGGCGATCATCAACACGACTGCAACGTATTCATTATAAAGATCGCATAAATATTACGGAATACGTGACAGAACAGATACTTACGTTACCTGTATTGTTACTTTTCGTCGGTCTGGAACGCGATGGCCAGAAGCAGGGCCGACGGGTCTTCGCCCTCACCCTCGCCCTCTCCCGACGGGAGAGGGGAAGCTTCTATGGGATGCGATCGAAACCCGCGTACGGGCGAAGGACTGGGGGCACCACGATCGAACCGTCCTGCTGAAAGTTGTTCTCCAGCAGGGCAATGATCACCCTTGGCAGGGCCAGACCGGAGCCATTGAGCGTGTGCGGATAGCGCGGGCTCGCATTCGGCTGCGGGCGATAGCGCGTATTGTTCCTGCGGGCCTGGAAATCGGTGCAGGTCGATATCGAGCTCACTTCGAGCCACTCCTTCGAGCCCGCCGCCCAGACCTCGATGTCGAACGTCTTCGCCGATTGGAATCCGATATCACCGGTGCAGAGCTGAATCAACCGGTAGGTGAGGCCAAGGCGTTCGCACAGGTTTGACGCCTCGATCACCATCTCCGAGAGAGCCTCCTCCGATTCCTGGGGTTCAACGAACCTGAACATTTCGACCTTTTCGAACTGGTGCACTCGCTTGATGCCCCGAGTGTCCCGTCCGGCCGCTGCCTTTTCTCGCCTGAAACATGGCGTGTGCGCGACGTACTTCAGCGGAAGCCGCCCGGCAGGGATGATCTCGCCCATGTGCATGGCGTTCAGGGCGACTTCCGCGGTCGGCACGAGCCACAGATCTTCTTCGGCATCGTGGTAGAGGTTGTCGGCGAACTTCGGGAGGTTGCCGGACCCCAGCATGGCGTCGCCGCGTACAAGCAGCGGCGGCGCGACCTCGACATAGCCGTTCTCCCGGACATGCGTGTCTAGCATCCAGCTGACGAGCGCCCTTTGGAACTGAGCGGCCTTCCCGGACAGCGCAAAGAAACGCGCCCCGGACATGCGGGTGCCCGCTTCGATATCGACCCCAAAAACAGGGTCCAGATCCCAGTGCGCGGGCACGTCGTACGACCGCTCGGCCGGCACGCCCGCCTGTTTAACGACGACGTTTTTCGAGGGGTCGTCGCCGACCGGGACATCGCCGAGCGGCAGGTTAGGCAACGTGAGCAGGACTGACTCGAATTCTGACTTCGCGGTCTCGAGCTCGCTGTCGATCTGCTTGATTCGATCGCCCACGCGACGCATCTCGAAGAGCTGGTCCGGGTCTGGCTTGCGTCCGCTCGCCCCGATTGCCCGGCTCACTTCGTTACGCCGCGCCCTGAGATCGTCGGCCTCCTTGATGAGTGAGCGACGCCGGGCATCGAGCTCGAGGACCCGTCCGACCGTTCCCTCCGGCTCACCGCGGGCGCGCAGCCTCTCCCGTACGTGCTCCGGATCTTTGACCAGGAGGTCGATGTTCAGCATGGATTCACCTGGTGCGCACGTCTGGCCTAGGGCGCGCGCAACTGGGGGAACAGCACGACGTCGCGGATCGATTCTTCACCCGTCAAGAGCATGGTCAATCGGTCGATACCGAGCCCCAGGCCGCCGCTTGGAGGCATGCCGTGCTCGACCGCTATGAGGAAATCTTCGTCAAGCCGGTCGACTTCCTCATCCGCGTAAAGCCTGCGAAGCCGTTCCTGCTCCTCGAATCGCGCCCTCTGCTCGATCGGGTCGTTGAGCTCCGTGAATGCGTTTGCCAGCTCCCGCCCGAGTATGAAAGCTTCGAAGCGCTCGACTACACCGTTTGCACCGGGCTTTCGCTTGGCCAGCGGCGACATCTCGACCGGATAGTCCACGAGGAAGGCCGGCTGGATGATCGCCGGCTCTACCGCCGACGAAATGACCTTGTCGAGGAGCCGCCCCCACGACGCCCCATGCTCGACGTGGATGCCCCTTTCTCGCATCGCCTGTCCAAGCGACTCCGCGTCGGGGCACTCGATGAAGTCGATGCCGCACCGCTTGATCATTTCCTGACGCAGGTCCAAGCGCGGCCATGGCGGGGCCAGGTCGATCGATCCACCCGCCGGGGATCTGACTATCGTGGCACCGGTCACCTCAAGCGCTATGCTCGCGACCATCTGCTCGACCATCTCCATCACATCGTTGTAGTCAGCGTAGGCCTCGTATGACTCGAGCGTCGTGAACTCGGGATTATGGTCCGCGTCGATGCCTTCGTTGCGGAACACACGTCCGATCTCGTAGACCTTTTCGATTCCGCCGACCACCAGTTTCTTGAGGTGGAGTTCGGTGGCGATGCGCAGGTACAGCGTGCGGTCGAGTGCGTTGTGGTGCGTGACGAATGGCCGCGCCATGGCCCCTGCTGCCACAGGTACGAGGATCGGTGTCTCGACCTCGATGAAGCCACGGTCGTTCAAGAACCGGCGCATGCTGGCGACGATCCTTGCTCGCAGCCGCACAACTTGTCCCGCCCGTTCGCGGGTAATCAGGTCCAGGTAACGCTGGCGGGAACGCTTCTCCACGTCCTGGAGCCCGGCCCACTTGTCGGGGAGCGGGCGAACTGCCTTTGCCAGGATCTGGAGTGTGCGCGCTTCGATGCTTGGCTCGCCCCTGCGGGTCCGGAAGGCGGATCCTGTGACGCCTATGAAGTCGCCGATGTCGATCTCCTCGATCAGTCCGTAGGCTTCCCCGAGCACGTCGGACCGCAGGTGCACTTGCATGCGGCCGGCGCCATCCTGGATGTCCATGAACGCGGCCTTCCCCATGCCTCGCCGCGCCATGACGCGGCCGGCAAGGGCCATTTCTTCCGTTCTTGCCTTCGCACGGACATCTTGGACGGCGATTCCCGCGGTCTTATCACTGAGAGGTGGCTGCACTGTCGTGCGCCACTCCGACTCAGCCTCGTCCTCCGCTTCTTCGAGGATCCGTTTGGCGTCCGCCGACCTGTGGGTCGGCTTGAACCGGGCCGGAAAGGGATCGATCCCACGCTCGCGCAGCCTCGCGATCTTATCGGCGCGCGTCTGGATCAGTCGCGCTTCCGCTACGCCGAGGGCTATTTCCTCGCCGCCATTCTGATCGCGGCGGGCCATCGAACGATCTTCCGACATCAACCTGATTCTCTGCGACCTATCATGCAGATACCGGCCATTCTAAGCCACGCCTCCGCAGGTTCATGGACGAAACCCGCGAATCCCGCGACGTCTTCACATTGAAGCCACGCATGGCCGATCTCAATAATCGACCTGCTATTGCGAGACGGGCGCTAACTACCCCCGGAGAGAGGCCTTGCGGATAGGTGGCGGGGAGGCCGGTGGCCGAAGGCTCCGGCATCACCTCAAGCACCTGCGGCCGACCTCGGAACGGGTACGGCTGGCGCTGTTCTCGATGCTCGGACCGGACGGAGCGACCGGCAAACGAGTGCTGGATCTCTATGCCGGAACGGGCGCGTTTGGACTGGAAGCTCTGAGCCGCGGCGCCGCGTGGGCGGAGTTCGTGGAGCGAGACGAGAGGGCCTGCGAAGTCATTCGCCGCTCGATCGAGGAATTCGGGTTCAAGGAACGTTCGAAGGTGCATCGGGGGCAGGCGCAGGCGGTGGCAGAGAGACTCGAAGGTCCATTCGACATCGTGTTCGCCGACCCGCCGTACGAGGAGAACCCGTTCGCCAGACTTTTCGAGACCCTGGCCCTGCGGGGTACTCTGGCCGGTTCGGCCCTGGTCATTGCAGAGCACAGCAAGCGCAGGAATCTTCCCGAGGCCCTGGAATGGTTGCGGCAGGTCAGCCGGCGTACATACGGAGACTCCGCGGTGACGGTGTATCGGTTCGTTGGCAACGAAAAGTCGGAGTGAGGGACCGTCGGGCTTGGTCAAGGCGGTATTTCCAGGCACGTTCGATCCCGTTACTAACGGGCATATCGACATGGCCCGCCGCGCGGCAAACCTGTTCGGTGAGCTCGTGGTAGCGGTCTACGACGTGCCCCCCAAGCGCTTGATGTTCACGCTGGAAGAGCGTGTCGACATGCTGCGCCGGGCGCTGGAAGGCGTGTCGAATATCGAAGTGCGCTCATATTCGGGACTTACGGTGCATTTCGCGAAGCGAATCGGCGCATCAGTCGTGGTGCGCGGCCTCAGGATCGGCGCCGATTTCGAATACGAGCGCGAAATGGCGCTCATGAACCGCAGGATCGGCCCCGATATCGAGGTCGTGTGCCTGATAAGTTCGCTGGAGAACCAGTACGTGAGCTCAAGCAGGGTTAAGGAGATCGCAGGCCTCGGTGGCGACATCCGGGCGTTCGTCCCGCGCCAGGTGGCGGATGCGGTCAGGAGCAAGTTGAAGGAGTCGGCCGCGGAGTAGCTGGCCGGGTAAGAAGGCAATGCCGAAGGGGGCATCGATGAGGATCTATGAGCAGCTCGACCAGTTGGAACACCTGATCCAGGGTGGCAAGGTGCCTGGCACGTCCCGGTGCCTCGTCAACCTGGAGAAGTTCATGGCGATTACGAAGGCTATCCGAGAGGAACTGCCTGCGGAGATCGCCGACGCCAACACGATCCTCCGGCAGAAGGAAAGCATCGTTAAGCAGGCGGAACTGGAGGCGCGGCGCATACGCGGCTACGCGGACGAAGAGGCCTCGACGATTCGCCAGATGGCCGAGGAACAGACCAGTTCGGCGATCTCATCAGCGACCGAGAAGGCCCGCAAGATGATCGAGCAGACGAACGTGCTGCAGGTCGCGGAACAGCGAGCGAAGGACGTCCTCGGAGAGGCTGAGGCCAAGGCGAATGAGATCCTGGCCAAGGCCAAGGATGAGTCACGGGCGAAGATCGTGCTGGCCGCCGAAGCGGAGGCTGCGGCTCGTCGCAAGGGCGCCGACGACTACGCACGAGAGGTGCTCTTCGCACTCGAAGAAAAAGTCGCCGAAATGCTTGGGCAGGTGCGCAAGGGCATTGACGTCCTCGATCAGGAGACCATGGTCCAGGTCAACGGCGCGTCTAAGAACTAATTCGACGCCCTCTCCCCTTGCGGTAGAGGGAC
>JACQUF010000136.1 GCA_016210435.1 Chloroflexota bacterium | reverse complement strand
TCCAGACGTTCTTGCCGCGTGGCTTCTTCCCGCCCGTTGTCCCCGGAACGAAATACGTCACGGTGGGGGGCGCGCTGGCAAGCGATATCCACGGAAAGAATCACCACGTTGCTGGATCCTGGTCAAACCACGTTCGCAGGGTCGAGCTCCTGCTGGCATCCGGCGAAACCGTCCGCTGCGACAGCGATCAGAACGCGCCCCTGTTCCGGGCGACCGCGGGTGGGCAAGGGCTTACGGGGATCATCCTTACCATGGAAGTCCGGCTTGATCGATTGGAGGGCTTCGCAGGCGCGAATCCTGATGCGCGAAGGGGATCCTTCGGTCCCGTGGGGGATTCGACGGCGTCTCCGCAGATCGAAATGGAGTCCGTCCGCGTCGGCGGCCTCGACGAATTCTTTTCGGTCAGTTCCGAGAGTTCCGGGTGGCCTTTCACGGTCGGATGGATCGACGGGATCGCGGGTGGCCCACGACTCGGCCGGGGGGTATTCATGCGCGGCAGGTTTACCCGCAGGGAAGGCAACCGCCCGGCGCTACGGTCCTACCGGCGTTCGCGAGTGTCCGGGCGCATGCTCGAATTCAACTGGTTGCTGAACGGGCTCACCGTACGAGCATTCAACGAGGTCTATTTCCGGAGGCGACCAGCCCGCGCGGAGCGACGGACAGTAGACCCGGAAAGGTTCTTCTTCCCTCTGGACGCAATCGCAGATTGGAACCGGATGTACGGAAAGCGTGGTTTCCTGCAGTACCAGTTCGTGGTGCCGAAGGACGGAGTACGCGAGCGGGTGCGGGCTGTGCTGAGTCAGATCGTTGCGGCGCATCTGCCTGCATTCCTCGGCGTGATCAAGGAATTCGGTCCGACCGCGAACGGTGGCCTCTCGTTCCCGATCGAAGGGACAACCGTCGCCCTGGATTTTCCGAATCTCGGACCGCGTCTCATGCAACACCTTGTACGACTGGACAGTGTAGTCGCGGAGGCGGGCGGCCGAGTCTATCTCGCCAAGGACGCCCGGGTCGGCCCGGAAGCTTTCAGGCAGATGTATCCCGAATGGGCAAGCTGGAAGCAGATACGGGACAAGGCCGATCCTTCGGGGGTGTTCACATCTGAGCTGGCCCGGCGACTCCAGCTAGCGGGGCATTGACGATGGCCGTACTGGTTCTGGGCGCGACATCGCCGATAGCGCGGGCGATTGCGCGGGAGTACGCCGGTCGTAACCAGGCTATCGTGCTCGCCGCGCGTGACGCCGGCGAGGCTGAGTCGATCGCCCTGGACCTCCGGATCCGGTACCGGGTTTCCGCACACGGGATGCGATTCGATGCCAGGGAATTCGCCGGTCATGAGAGATTCATCCAGGACGTGGCCGATGTCGCGGGCGATATCGACACCGCGATCGTCGCCTTCGGGGACCTCGGTAACCAGGCGCATTCGGAGACCGATTTCGAAGCCGCCCGGGCGGTACTGGAGGTCAATTACGTCGGCGCGGTCTCGATCTGCGAGGCCCTGGCCGGGCGGATGACAAGCCGCGGGCGAGGTACGATCATCGGGATAAGTTCCGTGTCCGGCGACCGCGGCCGCCGCAGTAACTACTTCTATGGTTCGGCAAAGGGGGGCTTCACTGTTTACTTGCAGGGTCTGCGCGCGCGCCTGCACGGAAATGGCGTTCACGTGATCACGGTCAAGCCCGGATTCATCGACACCCCGATGACCTGGGGGCTGAGGACGCGCATCCCGATTGCGTCGCCGGAATCGCTGGCGAAGGCGGTCGTGCTCGCCGGCGAGCGCCGTACCGACGTCCTCTACTACCCCTGGTTCTGGCGCTGGATCATGCTTGCCGTGCGTTCGATCCCAGAGTCCCGCTTCAAGCGCCTCCGACTGTAGGCCTCGCGAAATCCGCGGTGGCGTGACGCTGGGCTTCGTAGCATGGCGCTTCAACGTCGCTTTCCGCGGCGAGCAGGCTGCGGCTTCGCAAGCGCGCGAGCAGATGGCGTCGCCAGTACCCGAGGAACCCCCATTCGGAATTCTGTTGGACGTGGCAAAACTCGTGGCGAATAAGAGCCAGGTGAGGCCCGTCGGCGAGTTCGCCCTGTGCATCACGGACCAGGTAGCGTCTTCGTATGGGAATCAGAGCGAGGCGCAAGGGTAAAGCGATTGTTATCGCCCCACCGCGTTGGAGGTCCCATCCGAAGATCCGAGTCCTTCCCAGGTGAGTCGCGGTCACGCCCCATGAAAGGAGTCTGCGGCCAGCAGGTGTCTCGGGTCTGATGCGCATTCCGGACGCCTACCTGGTACGCGGATTGAAGACGTCGTTCAGGGCGTCGCCGAGCAGATTCCAGCAGAAGATCAGGAGCCAGACAACCGCGATCGGCGCCAGAAGTTGCTCGGGATGGTTACGAAGTACCGACACGCTGCCCGCGCCCCGGCCCGAAACGTCTGCGATCATCGCCCCGAGGCTCGGCCTGGGCGGTTGTACTCCCAGGCCGAGGAAGCTGAGGAAGATCTCTGAGCCCGCGACCGCGCCGAGCGTGAATGAGGTGGTCACGATGATCGGCCCC
Source organism: Chloroflexota bacterium (assembly GCA_016210435.1). Taxonomy (GTDB): domain Bacteria; phylum Chloroflexota; class Dehalococcoidia; order Lucifugimonadales; family Lucifugimonadaceae; genus VGZT01. Next base: position 2,623 of record JACQUF010000136.1, on the reverse strand, counting down.
AACGAATTTGGAAGGAGGTGGACGAAAAGTATCCGCCAGGTAGAAACGCCCGCGCCCCTGGCCGCGTCCACGTATGGCATCTTCCGGAGGTACAGGACCTGGCCTCGCACCAGGCGCATCATGCCGAACCAACTGAGCGGGAGGAGCGCTACACCGATAACCATGTAGTCGACCGCGCCTGACGAAACGAGGCCGGAGATATCCGTGGCGTCCTCCACGCTCCTGAGCCAGTCGAGAATTCTCGGGCGCAGGGTCGCAGCCAGGATGATTATCAGCAGCACATCGGGGAAGATTGCGACCACCTCGCCAACACGCGTGATTACCGCGTCGATAAATCCACCGCGGTAGCCCGCGATCAGTCCAAACGTGACGCCAAGGATGGATATTCCCGTCAGTGCCACGGTGAACGTAACGATGACGGTCGTTTGAATCCCCCAGATAACCCGGCTGAAGATGTCCCGACCCAGGCTGTCTGTGCCAAGCCAGTACTCGCTGCTGGGCGCCTGCCGAACTCGCCGCAGATTGGTTTCGGCATACGCGCGTGGCGCTATGAACGCGGCGAAGATTCCCGAGAGGTAGAGGATGACGATGACCGCGAGCGCAGCCATCGCAACCTTCTTTCGCACCAAGCGCGAAAGCGCGCGCCTGAAGGGACTGTGCGAGGGAGCGCTCTCAAGCTCCTTTGCGGCGATCTGCTGCACCGCTACGAGTACCGGATTCGTGGGTCGACTACGGCGTAAAGAACGTCGACGATGAGGTTCGCGATAACCAGCGAACCAGCGCCAATCAAAGCGAGCGCGGTTATCACCGGATAGTCACGCTGGAAGATCGCGTCGAGCGAGAAGCTGGCGACGCCGGGTATGCCAAAAATCAACTCTGCGATCAGAGCGCCCCCAAGCATCCCGGCAAACGAAAAGCCGAGCACGGTCAAGATGGGGATCATCGCGTTCCGGGCGATATGCCTGTAGTTGACGACCCACGCTCGGAGCCCCTTCGCCTTTGCAGTACGGATGAAGTCCTGTCCCAGGACATCGAGCGTGCTCGTGCGCATCATGCGTGCGAAGACGGCAATCCCGGGCAGGCCGATTGTCAGGGCGGGGAGAATGATCCGCTTGTCGAAGAACCCGCCCCAGCCTGAAGTCGGCACCCATCCCAGCCACAGCGCGAACAGCATGATCAATACCGGCGCGGTGATGAACACGGGGAGCGCGTAGAGGACCAGCGCGCTCGCGACGATTGTCGGGTCAATCCACGTTCCCTGCCTCAAGGCGGCATAGAAGCCGATCGCAACACCCAGCGTGAACATGATGAGCATCCCGGCGAAGAATAACTGCGCCGAGACCCAGAGCTTCGGTCCGAGCAGACTGGATACGCTCTTGCCCTGGTAGCGATAGCTTTGCCCGAAATCCCCGCGCAGGGCACTCCAGACATAGCGCCCGTACTGGACCGGGATCGGCTTGTCCAGGCCCATCTGAGCCCGGATCCTCGCCGCAGCTTCAGGTGTGTAGTGCTGAGTTCCTAGCCGAACCTCGACTGGATCGCCCGGACCGTAGTGGCCCAGCACGAACACGAAGAGCGAGGCCGCGAACAACAGCACCGGGGCCCAGAGCAGGCGGCGGGCGATGTACACCAGCATGCGAGGAATTTGGCGGGCCGGCGCGTTCCTGTCAAGGCGCGCACATCAGCCACCTGAGACCGTCAGGATTTGTCGATCCATACGTCCTTGAGCTTCGGGACGATGAGCGGCGTGAACTTGAAGCCCTTGATCCAGGGTTTTACCAGCGCGAAACCTTCCCTGTCGAACCACATCGGCACCCATGCCGCGTCTTCGACGATCAGCTGCTCGACCGCGTGGTAGAGCCCGGTCCGCTTCTGGGGATCGGATTCGGTCCGGGCCTGCTTGAGGATTTCATCCACGGAAGTGTTGGCATACCCGCCATGGTTGGCGTCGCTATCGCTGTGGAAAAGGATGTCCAGGAAGTCCTGGGGGTCGGGATAGTCGGCCTCCCACCCCAGGCCACCGAACGCCTGGAGGCGGCGACGGTTAAGGTCCTGGAGGTACGTGGCCCACTCTACCTGCTGAATCTCGGCCCTTACGCCGAGGGTCTGCTCCCACATGTCGGTCACAACCTCGATGTCAAGCGTGGGGGAGCCACCGGTCCCCGGAACAGTGATCACGATCCTCGGCCTCTTGGCCGCGTCCGCGTATTTCGATTTCTTCAGGTATTCCTTGGCCAGTTCCGGGTCGTATTTGAGGCCGCTGATATCGGGTGTGTAGCCGGGGAAGTCCGGAGGCAATACGCTGTAGGCAGGAAGAACGAGGCCTCCGTAGACCTCGGAAGCGATCAGCTCCTTGTCGATCGCGTGGTTCAGTGCCTTGCGGAAGTTCAGGTCGTCGAAGGGCGGCTTTTTGGTGTTCAGGCCGATGTAGGAGACGCTGAACCCCGGCGGAACGCGCACCAGCTCCTTGTTGAGCGGCTCACGAGGATCCTTGACCCGGTCGATGTCAAGAAGGCCGACGCCGGTGATATCCACCTCGTCGTTTTCATACATCGCCATCGCAACCCCGCCGGCGAGGTTGAATGTGACGCGGTCGAGGAAGGCTTTCCGGCCCCAGAAATTG
>JACQUF010000126.1 GCA_016210435.1 Chloroflexota bacterium | reverse complement strand
TGCAGGAGGTAGCGGAACGGCGACTGGCAGCGGAGCAGTACACGTCAGAGCGGTATCTCGAACAGGGTCTAATCGATTACGTCATCGACCGCGAGCAGTTGAAGAACGCCCTGGCTCTGACGCTCGAACTGCTCAGCCCTGAATTCAAACTCAAGCTGAAGCAGCGGCCGCGCCAGCCCGTCTATAAGGTCACGCCTCTCGAGCCGTGGGAGATGGTTCGTCTCGCACGCCATCCCGATCGCCCGCGCGCGCGTGACCACATTCAACATCTGTTCCCCGATTTCATGGAGATCCATGGCGACGGCGTCTACGGCGACGATCGATCGGTGGTCGCCGGTTTCGCCAGACTTGGGGGGCAGTCTGTCGTCGTAATCGCGCAGCAGAACGAGCGCGTCCGCGGCGGCGCTGAACCGGATGGGCGCATCAGTCCTGAGGGCTTTCGGAAGGCGCAACGCGCGCTGACGCTCGCGGGGCGCTTCCGGTTTCCAATCATTACCTTCGTGGACACTCCGGGCCCGCAGCTTAATCTGGAGGCGGAACGGCGGGGACTGGCCAATGCTATCGCCGGTACTATCTCCGCATTCGCGCAAGCCCCCGTGCCTGTCATCTCGGTTCTGATTGGCGAAGGCGGAAGCGAAGCTGCGCTTGCATTTGGAGTCGCCGACCGCATCCTGATGCTCCAAAACGCTATCTACACCCCGATTTCGCCTGAAGGTGGCGCGCAGGCCGAACTTGGCGACGCCAGTCGCGCTGAGGAACTCGCCCGCGCGCTGAAGTTGACATCATCGGACTGCCTCCAGATGGGCGTGGTCGACGCGATTGTTCCGGAACCTGAAGGCGGAGCGCACGTGTCGCCAGAAGAGGCCGCCCGTCTCGTCCGCAGGTCATTGGTCCTGGAGCTGGCAGCCCTGCAGGGGGCGCGTCCGGGCGCCCTGGTCAAGCGCCGACAGCAGAAATTCCGTCGCATCGGCGAGTTCGGCCAGTCCTACCAGGAAAGCATGCGCAGGGAAGCAAAGATCCTTCAGGCTGCCTTCCTGGCCACCGTCAAGGCGCTCCGGCGAGGGGGCGCGGGCGATGGCGGAGGGGACACACACGAATCTGACAACAGGCCCGAGGAGGCGGCCTCCGCGGCCGTTGCGAAAAGCCGTAGGAACGGCCGCAGGAAGCGCTGATCCAAGTGTTACAAAAGCTTGGGGAGGACGTAGGTCTCGAGCGCTTCTGCAAGCCCGTCCTCGGTAACGCTCGGGACAGTCAGATGCGCGAGAGCCCGGACATCCGCGGGCGCCCCGCCCATTGCGATCGACAGGCCGCACACGTTGAACATGGACAGATCGTTGTAGCTGTCGCCGATAACAACCAGGCCGGCTGGATCGATTCCGGTAAGCGCGGCAACTCGCCGTATGGCGGCACCCTTGTCTACGGTCGAGTGCGTGAAGTTCACGAACCATTGAAGACCGTCCGCGGATGTCGACTTCACGGCCGACACCATCGGCATGCCGAGGACCGACCGGCACAGTAGATCGCCCTGCCGCTCGTCTCTGGCCCGCGCAGCGATTACTGTCACTTTCCAGTTGAGGATGTCGGATACATGATGGATGCCGCGTTCCTGTTCGACCGCGAAAAACGTTACCGACTCCCGGTCGAGAATCTCGAGTACGCGCCTGCAGTCGGCTTCGAACAGCGCGGTCTCTTCGATGGTCCGGCCGGAACAAGGATCTACGATCCGTGCCCCGTTGTCGGAGACTTGTGGAGACCGCAACCCGCCAATGCGGGCGAATCGAACGACGTCTTTCGGTTCGCGCCCCGAAGCTATGATGACCGGAATGCGCCGTGCGGTGGCCCTGAGCGTCTGCAGGACGCGCCACGAGATCCGCTCCTGCGGATCGATTAGCGTTCCGTCGAGATCGACGACGACCCCGGCTGGCCGCCAGTGGCCGTTCGAATTCGTCCGGCCGTTTCCAGTAAATTGTTCCAAATCGAATGCCCCAATCCCCATGGTACCCTGAAATCTGCAGCAGCCAGCTGCCATTGGGGGAGCTTGGGAAGAGCCAGGCTGAGAGGTCCCGTTGCATCGGGGACGACCCCACGAACCTGAACTGGGTAATGCCAGCGGAGGGATGATTCCTTGACACACCCCACCCCTGTCCGAGACGAGCCCCTGGTTATCGGCGGAAGGAAGTTCCGGTCCCGCCTCATGACCGGGACGGGCAAGCATCGATCGGTCGATGATCTCCTCGCCGCGGTCGATGCCTCCGGCACCGAGATAATCACGGTCGCGATCCGCAGGCTGAATCTCGACAATCCCAACGAGAAGACCGTCCTTGACCACCTGGACTGGCAGAAGTACCAGATCCTTCCCAACACTGCCGGCTGCCGTACGGTTGAGGAAGCTCTTTTTACCGCTCGGCTGGCCCGTGAAGTCACGCGGTCCAACTGGATCAAGGTCGAGGTCATTCCGGATCCCAAATACCTGCTTCCTGATCCAGTAGGCACGTTCGAAGCCTGCAAGCAGTTGATCAAGGAAGGATTCGTTGTCCTTCCATACATACATGCAGACCCGGTCCTTGCGATGAAGCTAGAGGACATAGGCTGCGCCACAGTCATGCCGCTCGGTTCGCCGATCGGCTCGGGGCAGGGCGTACTGACGACCGAAGAGATCGCCATCATCATCGAACGGGCAGGCGTGCCAGTCGTTGTGGACGCAGGTCTCGGCGTGCCCTCCGATGCGTCGAAGGTAATGGAGATGGGCGCGGACGCCGTCCTGGTCAATACTGCCATCGCCCAGGCCAGACATCCGGGGCTGATGGGCGAAGCCTTCAAGCTCGGGGTCGAGGCCGGAAGGCGGGCGTACCTGGCGGGCAGGATGACCCGAAAGAACTATGCCGCGCCCTCCAGCCCGACCGAGGGCGTGCCCGCTCCAGCCCGCGTCGGCGGCTGATCCGATCGTGCCGGCGCTACCGAAGCCGGTCCTTTGCCTGGTTACCGGCGGACATATCGCCTCCGGGCTCAGCTTGCCCGAGGCGGTGGACGCTGCGGTCACCGGCGGCGTGAACCTCGTGCAGCTACGAGAAAAGGAACGTCCGGCGATTGAGGTTTACAACCTAGCCGTCCAATTGAGGGATATTTGCCGGGGCCGGGCGCTGTTCCTGGTGAACGACCGGGTAGATATCGCCCTGGCAGCGGGAGCAGATGGCGTGCAGTTGGGTGAACGATCACTCCCGCTCGAGCCGGCACAGAAGATATCCGGAGGGAAGCTCTTGCTCGGGCGTTCCGTCCACAGCGTCGAGGGCGCCATCGCAGCGAAGGACGCAGATTTTCTCGTCGTCGGTACGATATTCAGTTCGAAGTCTCACCCGGGCGAGACACCCGCAGGGGTTGGCCTCGTTTCGAAGGTGGCAAGGGCCGTAGACGCGCCGGTCATAGGCATCGGCGGCATCAATGCCTCGAACGCCGGAGGAGTGATGGCTGCAGGTGCGGCGGGGGTAGCCGTGATCGGGGCGATACTCGGCGACGCCCATCCCGGCGCCGCGGCCGCCGCCCTGCGCCGCTCGATCGAAAAGGTTTCCTGAACGTGATAACAGTGACGATAAATGGCAAGAAATACGAGATGGCGGGGCCGACCGGCCTTATCGATTATCTGCGGTCCCGGGGGCTGGCCGACCGGCAGATCGCGGTAGCCGTCAACGGCACAGTCGTTCGCAAGGAGGACTTCGACGGGATCACTCTTTGTGATGGGGACCAGTTGGAGATCGTAAGGCCGGTGGGCGGAGGGTCCTGAGACCGATTATCGGAAGGCCCTCCGGTCCGCCAGAAAAAGCGGCTCGAACCCATCCGGAGCCCAGCCGAATCCGTATCCGCGTGATAGCTGTTACTTACGTGCTAGAATGCCGCGTCCCGGCAAGAATGCTCCCGAGTCACGGTCTGAGCCAGCTTGTCCCTTCGAGAGCCTCAGGGCGTCGCCTGAGCGTAGTCGAAGGAAGGACCCTGACGAAGGGCATGGTTCAGGTCATTTCTTCTCCCATTGAAGGAGGCATTGATGAGTTTGGCTCGACTCACCGTGATCGCGATCGCTGCGGCGTTCATGTTCGCGCTCGTGGCCCTCGCCTGCGGGGGGCCGACATCTACCCAGCTGGTGCAGACCGTCACAACCGGGCAGAAGATCGAAAACGCGACCGCCACTGCCAAGGCTTTGATCGAAAAGGGCCTCGATCCCTCCAACCCTCAAGTGATCGTAGGCGTGGGTAGCCTGGCAGAACAATTTCAGCAGACCGCGGTCGCTGGTCTCACGGCGACGGCCCAGGCCGTGGCAGCCGGCGGCGGGACACCTGCCGCGTCCAGCGACACGGGCGGATTGCCGAAGGAGCCGCCGGCGGGTGATCCCCTTACTGGGACGGTAACGGTCAAGATCGGGAACCGTGGCCTGTTCGATCCCGACGTCATCAAAATCAAGGTCGGCACGACGGTGGTCTGGGAGAACACGGAGCGGACCGCGCACTCGTCTGTATCGGACCCAGGCCAGGCTGAAGAATGGACCTCGGGGACCATGTCCCGCCGCGTCGGGCAGACTGAGAACGTAAAGTTTAGCTACACGTTCACGAAGCCGGGCCGCTACACGTATTCGTCACGTGAGGGCGGGGAGAACACGCAGGGCGTCGTGTTCGTGGTCGAATAAGTCCTGCTGTTCGACTGGTCGAGGCCCTGGGATTCCGGGGCCTTTTTTAGCGCGAGATCGCCGCGGTCACACCTGATCGCGCTGTCACCCCCGCCTGGCAGGACTTGTCACTCTGAGCAGAGCGAAGAGTCTTCGAAGGACCGACAGATCCTTCGGCTCCGCCTTAAGATGACATCGAGGACGCGTCCCGGGCTAGTCGACCTGCCGGAGGCGTGGGTCGAGCCGGTCTCGCAGCCAATCTCCGAAAAAGTTCAGCGAGATGACGACCAGGAATATGCAGATACCAGGCATGATCGTCTGC
>JACQUF010000125.1 GCA_016210435.1 Chloroflexota bacterium | reverse complement strand
GTGCTGCTGGGTTACGGGTCAGCCGGGAGATACCACGCCAGGTTGCTGCAACAACGGTACCGGCGCCTGGCTATCGTCGATTTCAAGCGGGAGGCGGCAGAAAGGGCCAGTTCCGACCTCCCCGACGCCACCGTCGCTGGGGGTCTCGCGGAGTTGGATGCCATGCCTTGGTCCTGGGATACGACGGTCGGCGTGATAGCAACATGGGGGCCGAGTCATGCCGCGTTCTTCGACGAATTGGCCCGGCGAGGCGTAAGACGGGTCCTGTGCGAGAAACCTCTGGCGAACTCTGTGAGCGCAGGAGCGGCCATGCTCAAGACGGCGGACGAACTGGGAATCATCCTGGGGTGTCACCACCACTTCCGGTATTCAGGTATCATCCCCGGCCTGACTCAGTTGACTGGGGCGGCAGGTCTTGGTGAGCCACGCGCAATGGTAGTCCAAGGCGGTGCTGTCGGACTTGTAACTAACGGCATTCACTACATTGATGTGGCCTGCGAGTTGTTCGGCCGGGGACCGGAGCATGTGGTAAGTTCGGCCGTCGGGCTGCGCATCAACCCCCGCTCTCCAGACCTGATGTTCTACGGTGGAACTGCGGCGTGGTCATTCGGGGAAGGCCGAGAGGCGACCATCTGTTTCAACAACGGCGCAAGCCTGGCGGCCTCTGTCTGGATCTACTACCGGGATGCCGTAGCGAAGCTGTCCGACAGGCTCGACACGGTTGAGCTTTGCCGCCGGCCGGCCGACCAGGTAGAACGGTTTCCAGCGGTCACCAGAGTCGGCGCGGCCAGCGAGGTGGTCTTCAACGGGCCTGTTCCTGGCCTCGTCAGCCGCGAGGAGCGGACCATCAAGCAGCTCGCGGAATTGGAAACAGGTATCGTGCAGATCTTCCCACCGGCCCAGGCGCTCGAAGCCGTGGGCTCTTGCATAGGCGCTCTTGCAGCGGGCGCACAGGGTCGCGTGGTCCCGCTCCCGGTAAAGCCCGACAGCGAGATTGGACGAACCGAATGGCTCATCTCCTGATGGTGCTGGGAAGGCGGCTCGTGTCTTCCACGGCCGGCTCTTGAGGAGACCGGTGACGGGTCGCGGCGATGATTGAACCACGCCTTGCACTCATCGGCTGCGGAGGGATTGCGGACTTTCACGTTCCGGCGTGCCGCGAGGCCGGTTTTCGAGTCACCGCCGTGTGCTCTCGACCCGAGTCAACGCGTATCGCAGCCTTCAGTCAGCGGCACGGGATACCCCTGGTCTTCAACGACGTCAGGCGGCTGATGGCAGCCCGCAATGAGTGGGACGCACTATTGATTGCCGCGCCCGCGGACGTGACGTTGGGTGTTCTCAACTTGGCGCTCGAGAGCGGGGCGCCGGTTCTGGTGGAGAAGCCGGTGGCCCTCCGCGCCAGCGCTCTACTTCCCCTTCTGGGAAGGCGACTGCCGGTGATCGTTGGTTACAACCGGCGGTTCTATCGAACCGTGCAGGAGGCCAAGCGTGAGGCGGAGGCCGGTCGCCCCGTACTCGCGCACCTTTCCATTCCGGAATCGGTCTCAGCCCCGGCCGTGCCCTTGAAGGACCAAACGTACCTAAACCCGTTCTTCTCGAACAGTGTGCATGGTCTGGACCTGGCTCGGTATGTCTTCGGGAACCTCCGAGTAGACTCTGTATGCCAGATTGTGCGCCCTTCCGGAGCTATTCAAGGCATCGCTGCCACGCTCAGGACCGAAGACGGAAGTGTCGTGCAATTCACGGGGAACTGGGGTGTGCCGGCTAATTTCAGATTGACCATTGAACGGCCGGGTCGCCGTTTCGAGCTTTGTCCATTCGAATCATCCGCGATCTACGAAGGGATGGAGGTACGTGAGCCATCTGAAGGAGCCCCGATCCGGACGTACACCCCCAGACTGATCGCCAGCACCGGCCTTCCTGAAGAGGACCGGAGGTTCAAACCTGGTTTTGTCGGACAGGCCCGTGCGTTCGCGGCGCTTGTACACGGCCAGGACGCGCGGCCTGCCGCCACACTGGAGGACGCACACGCGGCGCTGGAACTGGCGGAAAGGCTGGTCTATGACGAGCGGTCGCTGCGAGAATAGGCGTTGATGACGTCTGGCGAGCCGGACGCGATGGCCGGAAGGCGCTTCCTTGTAGTTGGCTGTGGCTCCATTGGCACTCGCCACATCGGCAATCTGAGAAAGATCGGAGTTCAAGACATAATAGCCGTCGATCCGCGGGAAGACCGGCGGCTCGAGTCCGCTCGACGGTTCGGGATACCGGTTTTCGCCGACCTCGACACCGCCCTCCGGCAAGCCGTTTATGCGGCGTTGATCTGCTCCCCGACCCGGTTGCATTCGAGCCAGGCACTGGACGCGGCGAAGGCGGGTTGTCATCTCTTCATTGAAAAACCGTTGTCCGATTCCCTCGAAGGAATCGACGAATTGCTGGACGAAATCCAACGGCGCCATCTCATGACTCTTGTGGGGTGCAACTTCCGCTTCCACCCCGGCCTGCGGAAGGTCAAGGCTCTGCTCCACGAAGGAGCCGTCGGGCGGGTCGTCTCGGGGCGTGCCCAGTTCGGTCAGTATCTGCCTGACTGGCATCCCTGGGAAGACTACCGCCATGGCTACAGCGCCCAGCGTGCCCTTGGGGGCGGGGTCGCCCTGGACCGCATCCACGAGATCGACTGCATGCGATGGCTGCTGGGCGACGTCACCCAGGTCTTCGCCATGATGGGGCATTTGAGCGGGCTGGAGATTGACACGGAAGATACCGCGGAGATCTTGCTCCGTTTCGCTAGCGGCGCGCTGGGCTCCATCCATCTGGATTACGTGCGCCGAACGTACGATTGCAGGCTGGAGATCGTCGGGGATTGCGGCACTTTACAGTGGTGCTATCAGGACCACTCAGTAGCTTGGTATCTGGCAACAGACAAGCAGTGGCGAAGTCTCCGGTGGCCAGGCTATGACCCGAATGCGGCGTATCTGGACGAGATCGAACATTTCCTGAAAGTACTGCGGGGTGAGGAAGAATCGGAGCAGGACTGCCGTAGCGCTCGTATTCCGTTGGAAATCGTGCTGGCGGCAAAAAGCAGGGCGGCAGACCCCTCTGCCGGAGGATTCGTACGTGTTCTTTCGCGCGATGCAGGGCATTGACTGGTGCGGCTAGCTCCATGATGGACCTCCAAGGTCGGATTGCCCTGACCACGGCGGGCTCAAGAGGATTGGGCGCCGAAATCGTGCGCACACTGGCAGCTCGGGGCGCTGACGTCGCGTTTACTTATCTTAGCGACGCCTCGGCGGCCGAGGCCCTGACGGCTGAGGTACACACGTCTGGACGCCGCTGTATCGCATTGCAGGCCGATGCCCGCGATTTTCGCCGTGCGCAGCAGGTCGTCGACGATGTACAGGGGAGACTCGGCGGGCTCCAGATTCTTGTATGCAACGCGGGACTGGCGCGAGGGGTGGCGTTGTGGAAGATGACAGAAGCCGACTGGGACGGTGTTGTTGACCTTGCGCTGAAGAGTGCCTTCAACTACATACGGGCCGTCGCGCCCCTATTTATGGAACGGACTCATGGCAAGATCGTGTGTATAGGTTCCATCAACGGCTTGCGCGGCCGAATCGGAAGCGCCGGCTACAACGCTGCGAAGGCAGGACTGGTTGGCCTGGTCAAGACAGCAGCTGCGGAACTGGGACGCTATGATGTCAACGTTAACCTTGTCGCACCGGGATTCATCGAAACGACCTCCCAGGAAAATACTCCCGAGTTGATAAGAGATCTTGTGCTGAAGGAATGCGCGATCAAACGACTGGGGACGCCTGGGGACATCGCTCCAGTCGTCGCCTTTCTGTGCGGGGACGACGCCCGCCACATTACCGGGCAGGTAATTAAGGTCGACGCGGGTCAGTACCTGTAAGGATGTTACCTTCCACGGACCGCATTGTAGGTATCGTCCAAGCGCGCATGAACAGCAAGCGCTTGCCTGGCAAGGTGCTCAAAGACATCGTCGGCGAGCCCATGCTGGGCAGGGTCCTCTCCCGCAGCAGGCGTGCAGCACGGATCGATCACATTATCGTGGCGACGAGCACCGCTGAGGCGGACGACTCCATCGCTAGCTGGTGTGATGCTTCGGGCTGGGATTGTTTTCGCGGCGATGAGGCGGACGTGTTGGACCGCTTCTATAGGGCGGCCACCAAGTATCAGGCGAGCCTGGTCGTCAGGATCACGGCAGATAATCCGCTCTTGGACCCGGAGATCATCGACAGGGTCATCGACGCGTTCTTCGCACACGCCCCCCTTGACTATGCCAGCAACCGATTGCCGCCCCACACGTTCCCACAGGGCACGGAGATTGATGTTCTTACGTTTGAGGCGCTGGCCCATGCATGGCTGGAGGACGACAACCACGCGCTGCGGGAGCATGTCACGCCGTACGTCTATCGTCACCCGGAGCGATTCCGGATCTTGAATGTATCAGATACGGTGGATCGCTCATGGATGCGGTGGACGGTGGACACTGCAGAAGACCTGGCGTTTGTCCGCCGCGTGTACGAACACTTCGGCCGAGACACCTTTTCTTGGCGGGAGCTATTGGACGTTCTGGAGAAAAACCCGCATTGGTCGGAGATAAACGGAGCCGTCCGGGACGTGACGCCACGGGCGCTCCTGGACGGTGTGTAGCCGCCGACGGCATCGACCTGCGCCCGCAGTGTTGGAATATTCAGTGACCTGGCGCCCGCAGGAATTAGCGCCGTCGTGAAGTACGTCTACTGTCTCAATTACCTCGCGTTGTTCTTCGTCTTCCGCTTGCGCGATGAAGGGCACCAAGTCGCAATCATAACTCCGGTCGAGAGCATTCGGAGGTATTGTCAGACAGTCCACATCAAGTGCCATTCGCTCGACCTCTACGCGACTGAGAACCTTCCTGGACTCCTGTCTGGCGCCAGACTCTTGCTGTCAACCAGGAAATATCTGGACCGGTTTCTCGAGTCTTTGAACTTGGGGACTGACGATTCCTTCTACGCTACCGGCTACATCAACGATTATGCCTGCTGGTACATGGCGAAACAGTGGGCTAAGAGGGGCAAAGTCTACGTTACAAACGATCTGGATACCGTCGAGTGGCGGCCCTTCGAGCCTGGCACTTCCCCTCACCTTCAGGGTGGCGCAAAAAGGATCGAACGGGCGCGGTGGATGGTAAGGG
>JACQUF010000124.1 GCA_016210435.1 Chloroflexota bacterium | reverse complement strand
CTGTTGCGGACCGGCGAGGCCGTAAAGGTGGCAGGCGCTGGATGAGCTGCTGAAGATCGCCGAATCGGCCAGCCAATGGAACTGGCGAAAAACTACCTGGGCAGCGGACCAGGCGCTGAACGCCGGAGGTGCGTGGTCTCTCCGTCCGTCGAGAGGAACCCCTCGTTGTGACCTTCCCAGAACGAGATCCCTCTGGCCCACAACTCCACAGAAAGGGCGGTCTGAACGCGTCCAGAAAGACGACCGCTGGGCGCAGATAGAGATGCTGGTGGCGGTCTTGTTGCTGCACAAAGCGAGCTACGAGCAGCATTACGAAGGCGGCTTCAATGAGTGTTGCCGAGGCGAACAGCCACGAGACGGTGCCGCCGATTGGCCCGAATAGTCTGGTGTCTGTGGCGAGCGCCGAGTGGGCCAGGTACAACAGGACCGCAAACATTGCGAGGGGCGTTGCTCGACGACTGAGGAGCGCGGCAAACGTGAGAACGATGATGAGGCCCGCGAAGTAAACAGTAAGAGAGCCCGGGAGGTAGCCGCTGCCTGATGGCCCGCCGGTCGCCTGAAGGACCGCGGCTTGTGCCAGGCCCCCGAGACCCGCGATGAAGAACACAATCCAGGTGACCGACCAGACGGGGAGGCCCGCGAGGGCTCCACGTGCCGCGCCGATGGCCAGAACGATCAACGCCGCGAGGCTTGGAATTGGATAGCCGACACGCGGGAATAGTGAAGTCGCCCAAAACCAGGAAACCGCCAGGCCAGTCATATGGACGGCGATCGGCGCGATCGCCAGAAGACGCTGTTTCATTGGAGGCAAAGTTGTAGAAGGACTCGTTCCTGCCATCGATCGCTCCTGAACGGTGGCCCTGGCTGGTGTTGATCGTAGGCGGGTTCGGCGTACTTGTCCGCGGCTATGCCGGTTGCAGAGACTACGTCGCCACGTTCAAAGCCGAGGGAGGTGACATCGGTTTCGGCCGCCGCAACTCGCCACCAGAATCAGTGCCGTGACCTCGAAGGTCGAAGCCCGCGCTCTGAGGCTCACGTACCGTCAGATCAGCCCGACCGCCTCGCGAATGACCCGGTTCAGCAGGAACACCGAAATGGCCGCGCCAGGCGCGACCGCCGCTATGCTCAGCATGAGCCTGCGCGCCGTCACATGGCTCAGACCGAAAGCGACGCTCAGACCACCGAAAAACAGCATCAAGGCGAACACGACCTGCGTTGCGGCCTGAGCGAGAGTCAGTTTTCCTGGACCGTCGAACCCGAGGCTCAGATACTGGAGCATGAGGCCATAGGCTACCGCGAGAGAACCGATGAGTCCGAGGAGGACGCCGGTAGTGATTCGCAGAAGCTTCATTCGTCGCTCCCTTTGCTTCATGGTACCGGCCGCGGGAGCCGAACGGCGCTACAGCCTCTCGCCGCTACCGACCGAACTTGGGCGCTGGCGCTGCGTGCAACTGCGCCATGGGAGGGAGGTCAAGCCAGCCGGACGTATTCCGGACGACCTCGAAGCGCTCCGTGTCGACCGTCCACATCCCTTTGCCCCTTTGGGGCAGATTTCCCCCGGTGGCAGGAAAGATGTACAGCTCGCGCCCGTCTGAGCTAATCGCCATTGCATCCGCTGGCGCCGGGAGGAGCGCTTCAACGATTCCGGCCTTCTCCGGGCCAGACCCGAGAAAGGCGCTCGTTTCTATGTCCCAGAGTCTGTCCTCCCAGAGCACGAATAGGCGTTGGCCATCAGGAGAGAGCGCCAGGTAGGCGCCGTCGCCGCGCCCAATCGATGCGTCCGGCACGTCCACCATCTCGCTCAACCTGGCCACACGCACGGGTATTCCTGATTCAGTCTCCCAAACACTCAGGAGCAGATCCGTTTCCTCCACATAGACACTGGTGCCCCTGCAGCATCTGATGTCAACCTGGGGGTGGAGGCCGTACAGGTACGTGCCATCGGGAGAAAGTGCCAGGCCGGGGCTGGTAGCGGAGGGGGCGTCCGCCTCCCACAGCTTCGAGAGGGTCCGAGCATTCAGTGCTACGACCGCGTCATTGCAGAGCGCGTAGACCCGGGGATGGCCGGGCTGGCCCGCGAGGCGAGGCGTGAGCCATGGTCTCGTGCAGTCGGGCAGTTCCTGCAGGGGTGCGTCCGGGAGGAACGCCATGGCCTGCGTGTCAAAGACGCTGGCAGGCCGGGTGCCGCCGCCAGGTTCTGGGTGGTGGGCCATTGTCAGCCATCGTCCATCGCCTGAGAGACTGATCGGGTTGCCGCCCAGCAGGAAGGCCGGATTGTCGACGGGCTCTTGATGGATAACCGCCCACGTCACGGTGTCGTAGGTCGTGAGTTCGCCCTTGCCAGCCGGCTCGCCCCTGTCCCACCACATGTCCAGCACGTAAAGCCTGCCGCCGTCAGGCGAGACAGCAACGCCAGGGTTCTGGGCCTTTACGGTGATCTCGTGTAGCGAGTGACCGCTCACGGGGTCCACCACGCTGACGGTGTAGGCGTTGAAACCGGTGAGGTACAGCCAGGTGCCGGTGTTCGCCTTTCTCTCGGCATCGGTCGCCGTTGGGAGGGAGAATGGCTGAGGCGGAAGGATCGGTGTTTGAGTTCCCGGGACCCGTGTCGCCGTCACCGGCACCATCGCACGAGGCGGCGAGCTGGAGGAGGCCCGGATGTGGTCGACCGTGGGTTCCACGGAGATCGATGTCGCTGATTCCGCGCTGGCAGGCGAGGCCGTCGGTCTGCTTGCGACTACTCGATCGATCTCTTCAGCGGGGTAAGTGTCGGCGGTCTCGCATGCTGCGAGTACCATCGAAAACGGTACGGCAAGGGAGATGAACGCGATCTTGTATTGCATCGGCCCCCTTTACTGACCGCTGGGCGTCCTACAGGCAGGACGGCGTCGTCAGCGCCTTGTAAGGATTCCCGTACCCCGGCCCGGCCCAGCGACAGCCGAATACCATCATCTGCTGGATGTTCGAGTAGCGATCCACCTGTTCCATGACCACTGCAAGCTGGTCCCGTGTCAGGAGCACCCACTTCTCGCGGCAATCTCCCCAGCCGGTCCCCTGGCCTGCCTGATCGAGGATCGTCATGCTGCTGTGGATGTGCCCGACCCCCTCCAATCCACCGTTGATGTAAAGGGTTTGCTTCGTGACGAATGCTTGGCGTCCGCTTTCGATCGGTATCGCATAGAAGACCGTCGCCTCGTACTTCTGCCACCCGGTCCAGTCTTGCCTTGGCGGCGTCGCCTGACGCGGGCCGGATATGCAAGTCGCCTCGAACGTTCCGAAACCGGAAGCCCGGTCAATCGACAGGAAGACGTCCTCTGGCAAGCCCGGGCCGCTGAGGGTGGCCCAACTTGGCGGTCCATACGGTTTCGCAAGTGCGAGCTCGGCCGTCGAGAGCGTCCACAAACCGGACAGAATGAGCAACAGCGTGAGAGTTGCCGCGCGCATCATGCGCGCAGTCTACGTGATCGGGTGGGCCACCCGATCCGCAGCGGTGCTCCACTGCTTCTCCGTCGTAGAAGCAGGGCTGCCGCTGCAACCAGCAAGGTCACCACGCCAGCCGTCGACGCCAACGCCGCTATCGCCACAATCGAAGATTGACGCTGGGGCGCCTGCGATTGGCTCTCAGATAGCGACGCCTGGCCACCCTTGACGCCCCAGAGCAATAGATCATTCCCACCGGCGTTCTTGATCTGCTCGCCGTCCACCAGTACCCGGATCCACCACCATGACCCGTCGGCCGGGACCGCGACGCGTGCGACGTATTCCCCTGGCGAGTCGCCGGGCACCGCCGGGACCGACATGACAATGGGCCCGTCACGGGAATGGTAGAGGTGGGCAGTCGCGTCGAGTCCTGAGACCGGCTCAACGTAGTGTTCACCATTCCTACAACCTGAGTCGCGCACCCAGAAGAATGCGGCAATCGTATCGTCGTTGCGGAACGCGCCACCCTGTTCGTAGGAGCGGGAGGTGAACGCTTCTCCTTCCGGCGAACACTTCGCCAGCGCGACCGGCTGCGACCCGGACCATGCCAGTCCGGCCGCCAGCAGCCCGGCAACGACGAAAGCTCTCACATGTGCCATGTCATGCGCTCTGTGTCATATACAACGCACGCGCCGACGAGGTTCCCGGCTCGACGTGTTCCTGCCCTTCGGGCGGCTACCGAAGCGAATCTGCGATCTTGCGTGCTTCGTCGAGTGGCAATGTTGTCTCAAGCCGGTAGGTGATATCGCCGACTTCCCACGCGAGGGTGTTCCCGGTCACCTGCCGTCTGGAGTCGATTACCTCCCGTCCATCTGAGGTGCGGTATTCGATCAGGTGGGATGAGCCTTCGAGCCAGAAGCCCCGTGCTCCGTCTACCTCAACCTCTTTCAGCCGCGTCCCAGAGAAGACCATCTTGCTGAACATACCGGTAGCCTTGAACTGGTAGAGGGTGAACAGATGGTTGCTGTCGTCGGGCGGCACAAAGGAGGTCCCGGCACCGATGTAGTAGCGCAGTATCACCTGAATGTCCCGCGGTGAACCCAGCTCCTGAACGTACACTTCGTCCGGTGCGCCGATATCTTCGGGGTAGGCGGCGACTAATATCGGGAAGGGGACCTGCTCACGTGCCTGCACGAGGGTGCTCGCTCCTGTCATCGTCCGGTCCGGTGTCGGCACCGGGGTAGGCGTGGGCGGGATCGGGGTGGCCGTCTGGTCCGCGAAGGCCGGGGTCGGCGTGACTGCGAGTGTCGCGGTGACTGCTGGTGGTGCGATTGGAGTTGTCGTCACTACTGGACCGGCCACCGGAGTCGGAGAGGTCGGTACGGGTGATGGCAGAGCCGCTGGAGTCGAGTCTTCAAAGATGATCTGCACGCGCGTTAGTCCGAAGAACCGGGCCAGCGCGTCCCTGGTGTTCGGGGCGATCGCCAGTGCGCCGGCAATGGCGAGAACAACTGCCAGCGCGATTCCGGCGAAGCGAAGCGACAGAGGCAGGGATACCGATCGCCACCTATGAGGACGCTCGGCCTGCTGGGCGACGCGCCCTATCCGTGCCCGAACGACTGCGGCGATCGTCGGCGTACGCGGAAATTCGACCGCACGCCTGAGGTCTTGGAGCGACGCGTCGAGCCAGTCGTCACCGGCCGTGGGACGCGCTTGCCTAAACGTCATGGGCCGCTTCCAGTTCGGGGTAGCGTTCGGCGACCACCTGTCGAAGCTTGTCCATGCTCCGGCTGAGCCGTGACTTCACGGTTCCGCGCCGGCAGCTCAATACCTCCGCCATCTCCTGCTCTGAAAGCTCCAGAAAGTACCGGAGCGAAATCACCAGACGCTCTTCCTCGCCGAGTGACTCCAGCGCGGCAAGGAGCTTTGTTCGTCTCTCGCTCTTCGCAGCGATGTCCTCTGGGGTATCCCCGGACGATCTGGCGATTGCGATTTCACCGTAGCGCAAAGCCAGATTCGTGCGCCTCCACGTCGCCTTCCGGACGTTCCGCGCTTCGTTGGCGACTATTCGGAGTAGCCATGGGCGAAATGGCCGCTCCAGATCGAACCTGTCGAGCGCGTGGAACGCCTTCACGAAGGCATCTTGGGTCACGTCCTCCGCCGAGTCGGCCGATCCAAGCACCAGATACGCGACGCGAAAGGCAAGCCCCTGGTAGCGGCGCACGAGTTCCTCGTAGGAACGGACGTCGCCACCACGTGCTGCCGCAACAAGCGCGCGCTCGTCACCTGTCGAGGACTGCATGCACGTCCTAAACCAGCATTACAACTGCCCAGGCCCACAGGTTCCACGCGCGGGATGATTCCACCGGGCCAAAGGGAGCTCCGCGGCCAGCTTGAGCGTTATGTTTAGCACGCGCCACCCACGCGCCAAGGCTCAATCCGCTTCCTGATGAGGGATGCCCGTGCGAGCTAAAGTCAGAGCTGTGGACTACGAACTGGTGGACAAAGATGGGATGCGGGTCCTGAACGCGGTCGACGTCTTCCATGCGTTCACGGAGAACTTTCCGTCGGGCCGGATCGAGATACGCGATGGTTTCAACCCATATGTCGGCGGGCGATGCCTCGTCGCAGGTGAGGAGTACTACCTGATCCTTGATGGTGGACAAGACGAATTCGGAGCGGCCGCGTACGACATGGGTGGTCACCCTTTGACGCAATTGGCCGTCCGGGGCGGCCGGATTGTCGTCCCGCCGGGCTGGGAGAGCTTCTGGCCCGGCGGCGAGTTGGACGGAATGAGTGAGGTCGAATTCGTCGAAGAACTGGAGCGGGCGCTAGCAAGTCGCGAGCTAGCCTGAATGTCCACGGAGCGGAATTGACCTAATGCGGCGTGGCTGAGAGCAGGGTCGCTGGCTCCGCCGTCAACCGGAGCTTCCGGTTGTCCCACCAGGGGACTTGTACCTGCTGATCGAACAGGCCCGAGGCGATCAGGATGGGCAGGTGGGCGCGGCGGTGGAATCTTACCGTGATCTCCTGCTCGCCCAGATCGATGGTGGCGGGCATGTCCACGAG
>JACQUF010000123.1 GCA_016210435.1 Chloroflexota bacterium | reverse complement strand
GCATCGCGTTGTGAGCAACGTGGCGGTCTCGAACCACTCTCGAGGGCAGCCCTTTCGCTCGGGCCGCGAGGACGAAGTCTTCTCCTATGACCTCAAGCATGCTGCTCCGCGTGAGTAGCATCCAGCCACCGAAACTGATCAGGGTGAGGACGCCGACTGGCAATACCATGTGAGCCAGAATGTCGGAGGCGAACACTCCGAGGTCCGACGTGGCCCACCAGGCCAGGGCGGCCGCCGATAACGCCGGCGCGGTCACTGGCACAGTCACCGCGCGTATCTGCCGCGCCAGGTTCCGTGTGACAACCACAACGATAGAAATCCCGAGCGTGACCGCAAGGACAGTGAAAATCATGCGCGCCATCACCTCATCACAGATGGTGCTGGGCGCGCACCTCCCAAAGCCGGGTTGGGGCCGGCTCGTCCGCTTCGAGGGCCGTCGCTACTGGCAAGCGATTTAGCGCAAGGCCTTCGCACCCAGCGTCGCGAAACAAGCGCATACCCGCGTGAGACGCAGTGGCAGCGCGCAGATCGTCTAACATGCATGCTCCCCGGCGCGACCACGTCCGAAGCCGAAGAACAGGAGCCGATCCAATGCCCGATCAGATGCTAGCCGCGCTCGACATGGGCAAAGGCGACTACAAGGTCCAGAAAGTCCCTTTGCCGGAACGCACTCCAGGTTCAGCCCTGATTCGCGTGCGCCAGACCGGGATCTGTGGATCCGACCTGCACATGACGAGGCAGCGGTCGGAACGGCAGGTCGTTTCCTCCGGGCACGAAATCGCCGGTGAAATCGCAGAGCTGCCGGCGGGCGCGAAAAGCGTAGATGGTTCGGGGCTTCCACTGCGGCCGGGCGACCGCGTGGCGATCGAGGGGATCGGCCAGGGACGTGCCTGCGGTAACTGCTACTACTGCCGGCTGGGGCAGTATGTCCGCTGCAGGAACCGGAATGAGGACACGGGAGGCGGCTTTGCGGAATACGTGACCCGCCTGCCCGCGGGCTGTTACCGGCTTCCCGATTCGATGGACTGGACGGATGCCGCGCTCGTCGAGCCGCTCGCGGTGTCGGTCCATGCCCTTCGATTTCGCGGTGTCATGAAGCCAGGCGACACTGTTGCGGTGGTCGGGTCCGCGACCATCGGCCTTGCTGCAATCGCGGCTGCCCGGGCGCTTGGCGCCCGCAAGGTGCTCGCGTCCGCGAGGCATCCCCATCAGGCAAAGCTAGCGCAGATTCTGGGGGCCGATGTCGTCACCGGCACCACAAAGGGGGAACTCGAGGACGCAGTCAAAAGTGCAACCGGTGGCCTTGGCGCGGACGTGGCCGTAGAAACGATTGGCGGGCATCAGGTCGACACATTGGACCAGGCAGCCCGCGCCTGCCGGCCGCAGGGCACGGTTTCCATCCTAGGCGTTTCCTGGTGGGAGTCCCTTCCGCTCGACCTGATGACGCCAATGCTGGCGGAGCTCAATTTCGTGTTCTCAAACTGCTACAGCGTGGTGGATGGCCGGCACGACTTCGAAGTAGCCATCGACATGCTCGCTTCCGGGCGGGTTGCCCTCAGACAGATCGTCACCCACGTGTTTCCGCTTAACGACATCCAGAAGGGCTTCGAGACCGCGTACGACAAGGGGACTGGCTCGATAAAGGTCCATATCGCGCAGCATTGAGCGGCTGTGCTCGAAGCAGGTCTAGGAAGCGCCCTGGACGCGGTGCTCCGTTGCAGAGAATCGGCAAATGGCGTGCGAGTGCAGAGTTACGGCCAGACGAAAGGACTGGGATCGACCCGCCCCAGGCTGGGGATCTTCGTGCAGCAATTCGTTCCCGCAGATGCCTCTGCAGACGTTTTCAGCGCAAACCCGGTCACCGGGGATGATGGAGAAGTCCTGATTAACGCCAACTACGGGCTGGGGGAGTCGATTGTCTCCGGTATCGCCACGCCGGACACGTTCGTGATCCGGAAGTCCGATCTCGCGGTCCTGGCGCGGGAGCTGGGAGCGAAGGAGCGAATGACCGTTCCGGTCTCAGGCGGTACGCAGGACGTGCCGGTCTCCGCCGAGAAAAAGGCACGATCTGCATTGACCGACGGTCAGGCGAGGGGGATCGCGCGCCTCGCGATCGAGCTTGAGCGTTTCTTCGGCTGGCCTGCCGACATCGAATGCGCGTACTCGGCCGGGCAGCTGTTCGTGCTTCAATACCGGCCGATAACCACGCTCGGGTGACCTGTCGCCCGTAGCGTCGGGATCCATCATGCGACTGAGCCGCCTCGCTGGGGCGCCGGCGGGATCGTAAGGGCGATAGCCGAGAAAGGGGGACCGGAAAATGGACGGGACGATGATGCGAACGCCGCTGTCGGTCAACCACCTGATCGAGCGGGCGGCGCTGCTCTTCCCGAAGGTAGAGATCGTGGCGCAGATGCCCGACCGGACGACTCGCCGGTACGGATATGGCGAACTGTGGGAGCGCTCCAAGGCTTTGGCCCAGGGACTCCTGCGTGCTGGCCTCAAGCCCGGCGACCGCGTGGCGACGCTGATGTGGAACCATCACGCGCACATCGAGGCCTACTACGGCGTGCCGATGGCCGGTGGCGTGTATCACACGTTGAACCTGCGGCTGGCGCCTGCGGACATCACCTACATCGCGAAGCACGCGGGCGACCGATTTCTCATCGTGGACGACGTACTGCTGCCACTCTACGAGAAGTTGGCAGCGCAGGCGGCATTCGAACGTGTCTACGTCGCGTCGCTCACCGAGTCGCCCGTCCCGGCCGGGCTGCACCGTTACGAGGAACTCATCGAGGACGCAGACCCCAGATGGGTGCCTGGCGAGTTCGATGAAGACGCGGCCGTGGGTCTCTGCTATACATCCGGGACGACCGGCCGCCCCAAGGGCGTCGCTTACTCGCATCGCGCGCTGGTCCTGCATTCATTCGCAGCGGCGATGGCGGACACCCTGGGTCTCCGGCAGGCCGATGTCGTCCTCCCGATCGTGCCGATGTTCCACGTCAATGCGTGGGGGTTGCCCTTCACGTGTGCTCTTGTCGGATGCAGCCAGGTGTTTACCGGGCCGCTTCTCGACCCAGCCTCCCTGCTGGACCTACTCCAGAAGGAGCGCGTTACCATCGCCGCGGGCGTCCCGACCATCGCACTGGGGATGCTCCGCGCGTTGGAAGCCGAGCCGGGCCGCTGGAAGCTGCGGGACGGCCTGCAGATGATCGTCGGCGGCTCGGCTGTGCCAGAGTCGCTGATGCGCTCGATGGACCGCAAGGGTATTCGCATCATCCACGCATGGGGCATGACCGAAACCTCACCCCTTGGTACGGTGGCGAAGCTCAAGGAACATCTTCGGAGGCTCGATGACGAAGCCACCTACCGAATCAGGCTGAAGCAAGGGCTCCCGGTGCCGTTCGTCGAGGTACGCGCCGCGGGCGAATCCGGGACGGTGCCTTGGGACGGTTCGACACAGGGCGAACTCCAAGTAAGGGGCCCGTGGGTCGCAGGAAGCTACTTCCAATCGCCGGATGGAGAACATTGGACGCCCGACGGCTGGTTCAGGACGGGCGACGTGGTGACGATCGATCCCGAGGGCTACGTGAAGATCACCGACCGTACTAAGGACCTGATCAAGTCGGGGGGTGAGTGGATCAGCTCGGTTGAGCTCGAAAACGCTCTCATGGGGCACGACGCGGTCGCCGAGGCCGCGGTCATAGCGGTGCCTCACGCGAAGTGGCAGGAGAGGCCTCTTGCCGTGATCGTACTCAAGAAGGGCATGAACACGTCGGCCGGCGACTTGCGCAGTTACCTCGCCGGCAGGTTCCCGAAGTGGTGGCTCCCGGACGGCTACGAGTTCAGAGACTCCATCCCAAAGACGACTACCGGCAAGTTCCTCAAGTCGAAGCTGCGTGAGGAGTACGCGTCGTGGCAACCTGGACCCAAAGGG
>JACQUF010000120.1 GCA_016210435.1 Chloroflexota bacterium | reverse complement strand
GATGATCGGCTGCAGGTCCCTTTTGGGATCGAGAAGGTCGGGGAAGAAGAGGTAGCCCTCGCGGTTGAACTGCTCGATTCGCGCCTTGGTCAGTGGCGGCATGGGTGTGCTCCGGTGGTTCTCTGTTCGCGGTCGGCCAATCAGTGGTTGGCGACAGGATACTACTGGCGCCTCTGGCGATGAATGTCGCCGTCAGGGCAGGATCTCGTCCACCCCGAGTTCCGCGTCCACGAATGCCTCAGGGGACAGGCGGTCTCCTCTTCTGAGAATTCGAATCTCGCGATAGCCACCGGCAGCCGGATCGCGGTACGCCTCAATCTGGTCACGGGTCAGGTCGATCAACCACGCCTCTTTGAAGCCTGCTTCGGCGTACAAAGGCATCTTGGTCTGCCGGTCGTACTCAACGGAGGAATCGGCCACCTCGATGACAAGCAATACATCGTCAGGTCCAGGATGGACGTCCGAATACATACCAGGGCGTGGGCGGAGCAGGGTCAGATCGGGCTGTGGCTCGGAGTACCGGCCGAACGTGACGGGGTTCTGGACATCGATGATCGCTCGCTCGGCGAAGCGTTGCGCCAGCAGGTTATTCAGCCGCCGGACGGTACTCGCGTGCGGTATGCCGATCGGCGCCATCTCGACGATCTCTCCATCGATCAGCTCGACGCGATCATCCTCGGTGAGCAAGCCCACCTCGGCCATGCGGTGGTACTCGTCAACCGTAAAACGCCTTCGCGCTCGCTGGATCGCCACGGAAAGTCGTCTCCCGGTCGTCATGTTAGCAGCGCTCCGTGGCTATGCCCGAGGTTCGCTCTCAGCTGCGGTGAAGTCTGGCTCGCTCGGCGGGCGCAGCGCAATAACCCGGTGGCAGGTCCGCCTCTTCGCGGCGATATCAGGGGTCGAGCGCCGAAGGGGCACCGCCCGATGTGAACTTGGTGGATGTCGGCGAAAGGCCGGTCGCAACGGGCGCTCCCGGCATCGGTGATTGGGAAGCTGCCGATGACGTTCGGGGTTGCATCGCACGCCGCAGCTCCGGCCACACGACCGCTGCCACCCCGAGCGCGACCAGTCCTTCCAGAGCGATTACCATCAGCGCGACCGGGGCTCCGAACAGGCTCGCCAGCAGACCTACGTGCAGCGATCCCACGGGGCCGGCGCCGATGCAGACGACCAGCACCCCCATCACGCGCCCACGCATCTCGGGAGCCGTCGAAATAAGCATGAGCGTGCTTTGCATGCTCCCGAAGGCAGCCATTCCAAACCCGCCGGCGAAGAGAATAGCCACCGATACGGGGTACCAGTGCGACAGAGCGAACAACAGCACCGCGGTGAGGAACAGGAACGACCCATATAGATATATGCGTGTATAGGTGCGAGGGGTCGCCCACGCGGAAATCGCGAGCGCGCCGAGGAAACCGCCCAATCCCTCCATCGTGCCGAGGATGCCGAGCGCGACGGCGCCCACCCCGAGTTCGGTCTTGGCTATGACCGGCATCTGGCTCGAATAGGAGAACCCCCACAGGTTCACGAAGATCGTCAGGGCCAGCGTCCCGATGATGAGGCGGTTCGATCTTACGTACTGGAAACCCTCTCGAAGGTTCGCCAGCACCTTTACTTGCGCGATGTCCGACCTGATGCCGCTCGACGACACTCCCAGGGCCATGACCAGCGCCACGAGCTGAAACCCGGCGCCGATGAAATACACGCCCTGCATTCCGATGGAGGCCACGAATATCCCGCCGAACAGCGGGCCGATCATGCGGGTCGCCTGCATCGTGGTCGATTCGATGCCCATGGCAACCCCGACGCGGTCATGCCCGACCGCTTCAGCCACCATCGGACGACGGACCGGCATGTCAAACGCCCAGAAGACGCCGGAGAGAAACGTGGCCACCGCGATGTGCCAGTACTCGACTCGCCCGGAGAGCACGACGGCGCCCATCACGCCTGAAATCGCGGTTGACATGGCGAGAGAGGCGAGCAGCAGGACGCGGCGAGGGACATGGTCGGCGATGAAGCCGGTGGCGATGCCGAAGAGAAGCATGGGGGCCATCCGGAGCGTGAAAACCAGAGCGGTCAGGAATGCGTTGTTGGTCAGCTGGAACACGAAGAAGCCGAGTGCCAGCATCTCGAGCCAGCGAACCGTCGTGATG
>JACQUF010000131.1 GCA_016210435.1 Chloroflexota bacterium | reverse complement strand
CTCGAGATGAAGAAGATCGCGGCGATCGCCGAGGCCCACTACGTGACGATGGCGCCGCACAATCCGCTGGGCCTTCTCTCTACCGCCCTGAGCGTGCACCTGGCCGCATCGATCAACAACTTCCTCATCCTGGAGTTCCACGGCGAGCACAGGCGTCCCAGGGCGCGCTTCGTCGACGAACCGTGGGCGCCGAAGGACGGGTACTTCGAGCTTCCGACGAAGCCCGGGATCGGCATGGAGCTGAACCTCGATGCAATCAAGGCGCATCCTCCGAAGCACTGGAATCGCGGCTTTCCGCAACATGCTGACGGCTCTCCCGCGTTCATCTGACGGCTTCATCAGGATCCCTTCGCCCCGGAGGGGAGAAGGTGGTCGAAGACCGGATGAGGGTCAAGGGGACTGACTTGAAAATCACGAAAATCGAAGCCCTGACCGCAGGCCTGGAAAGCCGCAACCAGGTCTTCGTGCGCACCCATACTGACGAGGGAATTCACGGCGTCGGCGAGGCCTATAACGTCGGGCCGGACCTGGCGACCGTGAGCTGGGTCGAGTACTTCGCTGACCAGTTCGTCGGACATGACCCAACCCGGATCGAGTTCCTATGGGCCCTCGGCTATCAGGGTGCGCGCTTCCCCATCGGTTCCTCTGGCATGGCAGCCCTCTCCGGGATCGAGCACTCACTGTGGGACATAACCGGAAAGTCCCTCGGACTTCCCGTCTGCAAGCTGCTCGGTGGCCGGGTGCGTGATCGTATCCGCGTGTATCACGGCATCGGTGGCGACGACCCTTCCGAGCTGGCTGACCAGGCTCTGGAGCGGCGGCAATGGGGCGGGTTTGCGGCCTTCAAGAGCGGGCCGCTTGCTAGCGACTGGCGCGACCAGCTGTGGAACGACGCGATCAAGAAGGGCCGTGCCCGCATGGCGGCGCTCAGAAAGGCTGTCGGCCCGGACGCAGAGATCGGCCTTGATGCCCACGCAGCCGTGTGGGAGTTGCCAAAGGCTCTCGACCTGGCCGATTCGCTTGCGGAGTACGACCCGATGTTCATGGAAGAAGCGCTGCGGATGGAAAACCGCCATGCGATGGCGGAGCTGCGCAAAAAGATGCCCTTCCCGACCGCGACCGGCGAATGCCTGTACACGAAATTCGAGTTCGAGGAGCTGATCCGAAGCCAGGCCGCGGACATCTTGCAGCCAGATGTCTGTATCTGCGGCGGCCTGATGGAGATGCGCAAGATCGCTGCGAATGCTGAGGCGCATGACGTGGTCGTGGCGCCTCACAACCCGCTCGGTCCGCTTGCGACCGTCATTAACGCTCATTTCGCTGCGGCGACATCCAATTTCCTGATCCTCGAATACCGTGAGCCGAGCGCGATCGAAAAGTCGCTTGTCACGGAATGGCTGCGCCCGAAGGACGGCTACGTCGAGGTTCCAGACCGTCCGGGCTGGGGTATCGATATCGTCGATGAAGCGATCAAGAAGCGGCCGTACAAGAAGCCGTGGCACCGCGGCGATCGCTTCTACCCCGACGGCAGTGTCGGGTTCATATAAGGGCGGTGTAGTGAATCCCGACTTGGACCTGGTCCCGGTCATGTCGATGGCTGATCCGGCCACGTTCGCGATGGCGCAAGACCTTTTGAAACGACACGGCATCCAAAGCTTCCTACGCGGCGAACCGCACACCTGGGCGATCCGGACGCCGGTGCCAATGCCCTATCACGCCAGCATGGGACCGGTCCTGCTCGTCGAGCGCCATCTCGCAAAAGCAGCGGCAGAGTTGCTCGCCGGGATGCCCGGAACTACACCGGCCAGCAAGTCACGTCGACGAGGCGTGCGTCCTTCCCGGATCCAGCGGCTGATTTGGAAATCTAAGAAGCCCGGTTAGGCCGCCCTGCCCTTGTCCCTTCCCATCAAAAGGAGGCGAAGTCATTAACGTGGTCACCTCGCCCGCCGAGGCGGGAGAGGGTGCCCGAGGGGCGGGTGAGGGTGACGCTAACGCTCTGCGCCTGCGCCACCGGCCCAGGCGCCCATCGCCAGGTAGCCGCCATCCACGAGGAAGTACGACCCCGTGATGAAGGACGCCTTGTCGCTGGCCAGGAACAGCACCATGTTGGCGATGTCCCCTCCCGTGCCGATG
>JACQUF010000119.1 GCA_016210435.1 Chloroflexota bacterium | reverse complement strand
CTCCAGCGAAAGGCCCAGCTCCTCGCGGACCATCGCGTCGAGCGCGGCCTCCGGCTGTTGCATCAGACGCCGGGCGACAGTCTCGGCCTCCTCGGATGTCAGGCCTTTGCCCTGGTAGATATCGCGCAGCTCCGCCGCCTCCTCCTCCGGCCACTGTTCGATCTCGGCGCGTTCGATCTCGATCATCCGTTCGTAGACGTCACGCTGGGACTTCACAGAGACGTACTCGCCCGCTGCCATCGAAAATGCACCGGCCAACAGGCCGGCAGCGCCCGCCAGCACGATGATGCTTGCTTCCGAAGTTCCGCCTACAACCCCCATCACCAGGCTCAGGTTCGAGACCAGGCCGTCGTTGACGCCCATGACTGCCGCGCGGACGGTACCGCCCCCGGCAGCGGCGAGCCCCTGCTCATACCTGGCGCGCTCTGCCGGGCCACGGGCGCCGATCATTTCCAGGAGCGCGGTCTCATGACCCTTCTCTTCATGGGCGATCTCACGGGCTTCGGCATCGCGCGCGTAAGCCCGGACATCCTCCATTTCGCCTCTGACGAGCCACGGGATGACGTGATCGGACCCAAAAATCCGGGAGGCGAAGCCGACAAACGATGGCTTCAGGCCGTATCGAATGGGGTGGAGGCCCTGGGGGTCGATCCCAAGCCTCTGAGCCCAGTGGCTGGCGTGCCGCATCTCTGCAGCGGCGAGTTCCCGGAGCCGCCGGGCGCGGGCCTCGTCGCGTTCGGCCGCGGCAAGCGCTAGGTAGGTGCCCGCGGCCTCCAGTTCAGTCCGAAGGTAGGTCCTAAACCGGGTGCGGGTCCGCCTGTCCGGCACGGCCTGGACGCTCGACTCGGCCCCCTGCGAGCGCGTACCGTTCGATTTCGGTCGGCGAGCCCCCATGCAACTCCTCGTCGATGGCGTGCCTCAACCTGTCGATTCTCCACTGCCTCGTAGCCGAAGTCATCACCGACCGCACGCCAGGCATGGACTCTTGAAGCCATTCGGGAATGGCGGGGTCGGAGTCGTCGGCCATGAGGTCGACTTTGTTGAGGACCAGTATGCGTGGAATGTCGGCGAGACCGAGCTCTTCCAGGATTTCGTCGACCACTGCGACGTGGCTCGATGCCAGAGGATGGCTCACATCAACTATGTGAAGAAGGAGATCCGCCTCGTTCAGCTCTTCGAGGGTCGCGTGGAACGCGGCCACTACGATCGGCGGCAGCTTGTGGATGAACCCGACGGTATCGGTGAGCAACGCAGGCGTACCGGACGGCAGGAAGATCCTCCGCGTCGTCGGGTCGAGCGTCGAGAATGGCTGGTCCTTCGCCAGTACGGACGAATCGGTGAGGCAGTTGAATAGAGCGCTCTTTCCGGCGTTCGTATATCCAACGAGATCAACGATCCGGGTCTCGCCCCTCGCCCGGTGACGCCGCTGGCTCGCCCGGTGCTGCCGTACCTGCTCAAGCTCCCGCTTCAGGCGAGCGATCTTGTTTCGAATGATCCTGCGGTCGGTCTCGATCTGAGCTTCGCCGGGGCCCCGGGTACCGATCCCGCCGCCCAGCCGTTCCAGGTGCGACCACTGCCCCGCGAGCCGTGGCAGCAGATACTCGCTCTGCGCGAGGTCGGTCTGCAGCTTCCCCTCGCGCGTCCGCGCGCGCTGCGCAAAGACGTCGAGGATAAGCCCGCTGCGGTCGATCACCTTCACGTCGAGCGCTTCCTCGAGCACGCGCTGCTGGGAAGGGTGCAACTCATCATCGAAGATGACGACATCGACCGCGTCTTCCTTGACGATCCTTCTAAGCTCATCGACCTTTCCGGTACCGAGGTAGGTCCGAGAGGGTTTCGGGAGCACCTGGGATACCCGCCGCACGACTCGCGCTTGCGAAGCGCGCGCGAGCTCACCAAGTTCGTCGAGCGACTCTTCCAGGCTCAATGGCGGGTGCTGTCCGCGCACCGCAACGCTCACCAGGCAAGCGCGCTCGGGCCTCGGGCGGGTTGCGATCGACCTGGGACGCGACACTGGCGGCCCGGCCTACCTTGTCGCTATCGCTTTCGCGGCCGGGATCGACCAACCTTCGAGCCGTTTCAGCCCTCGATCGATCCGGGCGTCGGGAGTAGTGAGAGACAACCGCACGTAGCCCTCGCCGCATTCGCCATAGCCGCTGCCCGGCGTAACCACGATGTCGCGCTGGTCGAGGAGAAGCTGGGCAAAACTGCCGGACGTATAGCCCTTCGGCACCCTGACCCAGATATAGAGACCGGCTTTCGGGACGTTGGTGTGGAGCCCGATCGCCCGAAGCGCCTTGACCATGCGGTCACGGCGCCGTTGATAGATGGCGTTGTTCTCGGAGATCCATTCTTCAGGCGAATTGAGTGCTTCGACCGCCATTTCCTGGATCGCCTGCGGCGCGCCCGAATCGAGATTCGACTTGACCCGCATGAGGGCATTCACCATGTCGGCATTGCCGACCGCGCAACCCATGCGCCACCCGGTCATGTTGAACGTCTTGGAGAGCGAGTGAAATTCCATGCCCACGTCGACCGCGCCCTTCGCCTGCAGGAAGCTTGGAGCGCGGTATCCGTCGAACGTAACCTCCGTATAGCAGGCGTCGTGAAGCACAGCGATGTCGTGGCTGCTTGCGAAATCGACGACCTTCTGGAAGTAGGCGAGCGTCGCGGTGGCGCCGGTAGGGTTGTTCGGGTAGTTGAGCCAGAGAACCTTCGCCTTGCGTGCGATCTGCTCAGGGATGGAATCGAGGTCTGGCAGAAAGCCGTTTTCTTCCTTGAGCGGCAGCGGATAGACGTCGCCCCCCGCAAACATCGTCCCGACTCCATACACGGGATACGCCGGGTCTGGGACCAGCGCGATGTCGCCCGGGTCGATGAAGCAAAGCGCCGCGTGCCCGATCCCTTCCTTGGCGCCGATGAGATTGATCGCCTGTGTCGCCGGGTCAAGCGTGACGCCGAAGCGATGCTTGTACCAGTCGGTGACCGCCCTGCGGAACTCGGGCAATCCCTCCGATTCCGGGTAGCGATGGTTCTGTGGCTTCTCCGACGCGGCTTTCAGGGCCTCGAGCACATGCGAGGGCGTCGGGATGTCCGGGTCGCCGATGCCGAACGAGATCACGTCGATGCCCTGGGCGCGCTTCGCTGCGATCGTCCTCGAGATGCCGACGAAGAGATAAGGCT
>JACQUF010000129.1 GCA_016210435.1 Chloroflexota bacterium | reverse complement strand
CTGGCTGCCGGCGCGATCGGGCTAACGTGCTCGAAAGTGGGCGAGGCCGAAGTGCTTGTCGACGGCGGTATCGGTGACGTCTTGATCGCCAACGAGATAGTCGGCCAGCAGAAGATTGCCCGGCTTGCCGCCCTGAACCGGCGCGCCAACGTCGTCGTGGCCGTGGACGACCCTGGGAATCTGCGAGATCTCTCTGAAGCTGCCCAGGCATTCAAAGTCGAAATCGGTGTTCTTGTCGATGTGAACGTGCGGCTGAACCGTTGTGGCGTGGAGCCAGGCGAGCCGGCCACAACGCTGGCGAAACTGGCCGCGAAATCGCGCGGGCTGCGCTTCGACGGGCTGATGGGCTACGAAGGCCACGTGACCACGTCCCCCGAAGAAAAGCGGCGCATCGTCCTTGCAGCGATGGAGAAGTTCAGCGCGGCCCAGAAGGACATCATGGCTGCTGGGCTGCCTGTCCGCACCATGACCGCGGGTGGGACCAGCACTTACATGGTTGCGGCGACCGTCGATTTCGTGACCGACATCCAGTGTGGCAGCTACATCTTCATGGACGGAGCGTACTTGAAGGAGATGGACGACTTCGGGATGGCGCTCACCGTGGTATCGTCCGTGATGAGCAGGCCGACGCCTGAAAGGGCCGTCCTGGATATCGGCCGCAAGTCGATGAACTCGGAGGCGGGACTGCCACTGGTCGTGGATCCGCCTGGCGCGACTCTGGAACGGATCAACGAAGAGCACGGCATCCTGAAGCTGGAGGGCGAGGCCCGGAAGCTGAAAACCGGCGACCACGTCCGGCTTCTGCCGATGAACTGCGCCACGACCATCAACATCCACGACTACTACTTCTGCGCGCGGCGCGGACTGCTCGAGGACGTGGTCCCGGTTGCTGGCCGTGGCCGCTTCCGGTAATTTCGATCGTGACCCGGATCACCGGGTAAGGAGGCACATACGATGGTGATGGGCAAGGCAGCCGTTTTCGTCGAGCCATATCACTTCGAATTCACCGAGCTTCCGCCCGTGCCGGTCGAACCCGGGGGGATCCGGGTGAAGGTGACTTCCGGCGGTATCTGCGGGTCGGACCTGCACTTCTGGAGGGGCGAGATCAAGCCAATCGTCAGCGGACGCCCCGGGCCGGTGATCCTCGGCCATGAGATGGCAGGCCTGGTCGCCGCCCTCGGAAAAGGTATCTCCACGGATTCGCTCGGGCGCCCGCTCAAAGAGGGGGATCGGGTCGTCTTCGCGTACTTCTTCCCGTGCATGCGTTGCTACAACTGCCTGCGAGGCGAACTCAACCATTGCCCTACCAGGTTCCGTTTCCGGGCGTCGATCGAAGAGTTCCCCTATTGCAACGGCGGCTTCTCGGAGTATTACTACCTGTTCCCGGGCCACTTTGTGTTCCGCGTCCCCGACGACCTGCCGGACGAAGCCGTGGCCGCGGCCAACTGCGCCGCTTCCCAGGCCGTCTACTCGCTCCGGCAGGCAGGCATGCAAATGGGCGACAGCGTCGTCATTCAAGGGGCCGGTGGCCTCGGCATCCATGCGGCCGCGGCCGCAAAGGAGATGGGCGCGGGGCGGGTGATCGTGATCGATGGAATGGCAAACCGCCTCGCGCTCGCAAAGCAGTGCGGCGCCGACCATACGATCAGCCTGAAGGAGTATCCGACCCCCGAGTCCAGGATCCAGCGAGTACGCGAGCTCACCGAGGGGCGCGGAGGAGACGTGGTCGTCGAGATGGTTGGCTACGCGCAAGCGGTCGCCGAAGGCCTCGACATGGTGCGCAGGGGCGGTGTCTATGTCGAAGTCGGGAACATCTTCCCGAAGAGCATGCTGAACATCGACGTGTCCAAGGTCCTCTGGAACCACACGCGGATCGTCCCGGCCACGCACTACGATCCCTACATCCTCCCGGTGACGCTCGATTTCCTGAGCCGCACGAAGGACCGGTATCCGATCACGAAGGTGATGTCACACAGCTTCCCGCTCGAGCGGATAGGCGAGGCTTTTCAGCAGGCAGAGTGGGCAGGCAAGGATCAGGAGACCCCGATCACGCGCGCGTTCGTCAAGCCGTAAGGGTGTCCCCTCGCCCCACCGGGGAGAGGGTGGAGTCCCGATAAAATCGGGACGAGGGTGAGGGCTGGTGATGGGCCGGGCAAGCCCCGGTCGCTACGTGGACGCGGTCGGTGGGAAGCGCCCCAGGCTGAACATCCCGATATCGTGGGCGGTATGGCCTTTGATCGCCAGGTCCGCCATGATTTCCCCAACGACGCTGCAGAACTTGAAGCCGTGACCCGAGAAACCCGCGGCCACGGAGACCTGCGGGTTGTCAGGCAGGACGTCGATGATGAAGTGCTCGTCCGGGCTGTTTGTGAACATGCAGACCTTGAGGGCCATGGTCGGGCCGGCAGCTTCCGGAAAATACTTCTCGGTGAACTCGCGCAGCACCGCCTCGTCCCGCCCGGATATCTCGCGGTTCAGATTGTCGGGGTCGGCGGGCTCTTTAAGATGGTGATATCGCCCGACTT
>JACQUF010000127.1 GCA_016210435.1 Chloroflexota bacterium | reverse complement strand
TTGCTCACCCTCCGCGACGCATCGAGCACTTCTATCGACACTAGATTCCCGTTCGAGTCATAGTCGAGAATCACGCCTGGCTTGTCTTCGTCGCTATCCACGATCGAGGCGTCATCCTTCAACACGATGCTGAGCGTGTCAGTCCTGCCATCGTACGAAACCTTCACGGAGCTGCCCTCCTGTACTTTTCAATCTTGCTTGTCCGATACGCAGTGACCACTTCCGCGGGGACCCGGTCTACGTCGACAAAGACGCGCACGAGATAGATCTTATTGTCTGCGCCCATTGCTGCTCGGGATTGCAGCACATCGCGACCGGCACGTACTTGGAATCGCTGTTCGGGTTTCGCCAGAACATTCCTGACGATATCGGGCGTGATGTTACGACGGTTGATTTCATACAACGCGTGCTCGGTCAGGACGTACTGGGTGATAGGCGACGATTTCGCCGCTCCCATCAGTACCCGATCCTTGGATCGACGTACGCGCAGACGATGTCGACCACCAGAAATCTGCCTCGCTGGCGGGTGAGCATAGCAGCACGCCGACGCCTGGAGGATGCGTTTCTGGTGACATACACAGCGCGTCGGAGCGCAACGAAAATCGTAGTACGCGATCGCCGGCGGGGCCGGCAATCGACGGCTTGCTTGCGACGACGGCGGCCGATCACGATCTGACCCTTGTTACCCGAAATACCAGAGACGTCGCCGTCACGGGCGTCCCGGTCTTCAACCCCTGGGCCGTGGAACCGACTGCCCCCGTCTCGGGTGAGCGGTATTTCTGCGTAAGAGCTAAGGTCCCGCCGTGACGCGTGCCGCCTGGTAGAGGAACTCCGGTGCGAGGTCCGCTCCGTTGGCCCAAATGATCGTGTGAAACTCTGGGTCAATGTGGAACTTCTTGAACTGTTCGATGTCCTTGAGTGGCTCAAATACGGGGCCTCGAAGCTCGTGTTCCAGATCGACATCGCCAACCGTCCCATCTCGAAACGTGAGTCTGATCACGTATTCGGAGACGTAGGTCGCTGCCATGACGTGGTAATGCATGCTGCTACTCCAATGGCCGAATCCTTCGAGGTGGTTTGCCCTCCTGGCAGAGCTTCCAGTTGTCAAGCAGCTCCTGCTGATGCGCCTCGTGCCATTCAAGTAGGTGCTGCAACGCTCGCCGCGGAAATCTTCCGGCGACGAGACCGGTTTCGATCTCTACGGTCACCTCGAACTCGTTATAGACCGCATGATAGTGCGGAGGCGGATGCTCACGAAAGAACACGCCGATGACGATGCCGAGGAACCGACTGACTTCCGCCATCGCATTGACCTGTCGGTCAGCGGTGGCAGGGGCTGTGATGATTCGGCATCATTGGTCCATCCTGTCACCCGGATGCTCGTCCGGCAAGATCGGTCTGGCACCGGGAATCGGCCCGGCGCCGGACACGCCTGCCGACCGGAGCTGGCAATTCGCTAGCGATGCGGCGACCAGCCGCCCGGGCGCATGACCCCAGCCGTATAGACGGGGACGGAAGCCGACCTCACCAGAGTACCTGATCAGTGATAGCGCAGGCGCTATTGCTTTTCAGAAGACCCAAAAACGCATCCCCCGGGTGTGACGCAGCCGATACACGTCGGCAACGCGGACCGGCTAGGCTCGGGCCAGACCTGAAGGCAAATCCAGCGCTGTGTGCCGATCACGATCTGACCCTTGTTACCCGGAATACCAGGGATGTCGGCGCTGCGGGCGTCCCGGTCTTCAACCCCTGGGCCGTAGAACCGCCTACAGCAGAATGACATCGCCGGCGACACCAGATTGCGGGGAACGCCCGAAGCAACCCGGCCGGTGGAGCGAAGTGACCCGACACCCTGAGGGCTCCGCATGGGGGTGAAGCGACGGGGGTAGGCAGGTCCCGTGCCATTCCAAGATTGACCGGTTCAGTGTACGTCCGTGATGATCCGCACCTATGGCAGCCTTGCTGCAGGTCGACGACAAAGATGGCGTTCCCGTAACTCTCGATTCCGTCACCTGGGAAGAACATATCACCGGCTCAGACGGCCATCCCGAGGTGAAGGATTGCCTTGACGCAATCGCGGTGGTGCTCAGGCAACCACAAGTGGTCGTTGAGTCTGGAACCTCGATCGTCTACGCCAGGCTCGGCGCTTGCGACAAGTATCCGAATCTCTACCTTAATATATCTGTCGAGGATTCCCCCTGAGGGCAAGCTGCTGTGGATGCAAAGGAGCTGAGGTCCCTCGTCGGGAAGCACAATCCCGATCTGGAAACGCGCGTTTCACTCGCCCGGCTCGGCGTGAGTTACGACTCAGCGTCTGATGTCATGTACGTGCGTTTCCGTGACATCGCGCCAAAAAATCCGGTGATCGGGATAGACCCGGAGAAACCCTCTTCCTCCGTCTACCTTCAGGTCGAAGATGAAACGTGGAGGATTGTCGGATTTGACGTAATCGACTGGAACCGAGTTTATAGGCGCCAGATCGAGACGAGGATGGCCTTCGAACCAATCGTAAGGACGTTTGGGACCGGCGACTTCCGCGTGCAGTTGGACCGCTCATCGGATGGTGAATTGCGGACTTATATCCCCAGGCAGATTCGCCAACTGCTGGCCGCGTAACCCACGGCCGTCGAAGAGGGCCATCCGCCCAACAGAGTACTCATGGTCGACTGCCGAACGCCGTCCTTGCCGCTCAACCCGAAGCTTGGCCTCGCTGTCCAACCGAATCGAGATGGTCTGCTTCTCGAATTGCGGGAGGGCCATGGCCAGCAGGTCGGCGCTCACGGTCTGCAGGGCTGCAAGCCTTGCCAACGCTTCGTAGGCATGCTGGCCGTGAAAGCTCAGGCTCATGGAAGCCGCCGCCGCCACGCTGAAGGATCCCGACTGGCGTGCATTATCGCGACGACAACGATCGCATCATCGACGAGTCGATAGAAGATGCCGTATGGGAAGCGGTGCGGAACGAGTGCCCGTCGTGTCGACCTGTAAAGCACCGGGAACGCTTCCGGATGTTCGACGATTCGAGCGAGCGTGTCGGTCAACGCAACGAGAAGCTGCTCACCAAGTCCGGCAGACTGCTTTTCGTACCACTCGTGTGCTTCTAAGATGTCCGCCGCCGCTGCAGGCCGGACCACGACTCGTTTCAACGACTGCGGATTCGACGGAGGACCTCATCCCAGGGGATGCCGCGCGTCCCATTCTCCTCGCGCTCCAGATCATCGAGACGCCGGTCAAGCTCCCTTCGCTGGGCTGTCGTCAGCGGAACCGCATCAGGTGTCCTTGCGAGGCTCTCCCATATCTGCTCAAGCAACGCGAGTCGCTCTGCAGCGGTCAAGGCGTCCATATCGATCTTGGGAAGGCTCATGAATGGAGTATACCCACTCCCACCGCCCTCGACTCATGCCCTCGTGTCATATGCCCCCAACGCGCAGGAGTTCGCATGCGCCCTCGTCCGCCTGCTCGCGCTCGATGCGCCGATGAACTCTGGCGTGCCGGTGCCCAGGAAGCTCAGCGAGGCCTCGGACAGGATCGCCGACGCCGTTTTTTGGGTAAACGTGATAAAGGAACTCCGGTGCGAGGTCCGCTCCGTTGGCCCAGACGATCGTGTGAAACTCTGGGTCGATGTGGAACTTCTTGGAAGATATCGCGAGGCGGCTGGAATCGGCGTGGCGCGACATCTCGCGCGGTGCGCTCGAGGCTGTCGCTCTTGAGGGCTACCGCGGCGGCGCGCTGACACGTGATCAGGTGGGCAGGCTTCTCGGGATGTCGTTCTGGGACACCGAGGCGTTTCTGAAGGAGCGCCGAGCGTACCTATCATATGACGAGGAAGACTTTGAGCGGGACAACTCCAGCACGTCCTTCCGAACCTCTTCGAACGGGTTGTGATATTGCCCTCGCGACGGCGATGACGGCGGACCTGGAACAAACCACGTTCCGCGTAACGCCGCGCCTGCTCCGATATGTACGGCAGCGGCGGCGGGTCTAAATCCATGCTGCGGCGTCGCTGAACAGACCTGACCGCGGCGAACACCGTCTCGAAGTCTTCAGGACGTCGGGACGGTTCGACCGACCCGTATGTGACTCGAAGGTGAAAGTGACGGCCGCCAAGCGCACGGAGCCATCTTCCATACGAAATGCGATCTCGTCCCGGGGCTCCACGCCCAGCGCGCGTCGAACCTCGACCGGGATTGTCACCTGACCCCGCTGGGTAATCGTCGTAATTATCTCTTTGACGGCAGGCTGTGCTGATGTTGCCTCCCCGGCCGCATATGGCTATGATAGCCATATTGG
>JACQUF010000005.1 GCA_016210435.1 Chloroflexota bacterium | reverse complement strand
GCTTCACGTAGCTCCCGGGCGCCTCGCCCATCAGCATTGATGTCATGCACCCGCAATTGGTGCCCGGCCTTCACCAGGTTCAGTGACATGGGCCTGCCCATACTGCCCAGACCGACAAAACCGACTCTCATGCCGCTGCCTCCAGCCTAATATCAGCCGTCACGCCAGTTCTTCCAGATTGCTCTTGCGACGTAGTGCTCTGCCGCCCGGATCGCTTCTCGCTCGGTCTTACCCTCCGAGACGCGCCTACCGATGTACGCTTTTGCCGGGGCGGAATGACGTATCTGGCTAAGCAAGATGCGATAGAGGACGGCGTTCAGCCTGCGATTGCCACATCGGCTTCGCGGTTTTCCGTTGTCGGCCGGTCTACGCTCGATTCGACGGCAGAGCGCGTTCCCCGACGTAGTACAGGCGGGTCTCGCCCGGTGCGAACTCGTCCGTAAACTCCCTCACGTTGCGCGCCACCAAGTGTCCCGCGAATGCCTCGTACACGTTGGACGCCGTCGGCAGCCGAAACGTTTTCGGTCCCGGTTTCAGACATGTCATCCCGATAAACCCGGCACCGGCGTGCATCACCTCGTCGGCATCGCTGTAAACGTGAACGCCCGCATAGCGCGCGATCGACCTCAGCACGGGAGACGGCACGCTCGGAGCACCGATCCACACCCCGCGCTGCCCGTTGAATTCCTTTACAGCCATGCCGGTCCGCCACCGACCGCGCGTGAACACGATAGCGGCTAGCGGCGTTACGTCAGGATCGCTGCAGGTGAACACCGGCCCGATCCGGGAATCAGTTCCCAGGAACGTTGCCGGCGAGAGATCACGGGTGATCGGATGATCGAAGTTGGTGATTACTAGGTTCAGCCCCCACTCGGTGTGATGGCATTCGAGCTCGAAACCGGTGAGGTCTCGAATGTTCTCCGTAGACAATTCTTCGCCGACAAAGCCGGGAGCATAGATCCACACCGCGACCGCTCCGTTAGTGAGCCGCCGACGGATCGCCTCGCGTGCATCGCGGCCGGTGTGGAACAGGTTCAGGAAGACGTAGCATCTGTACTCGCCGACAAGGCCCGCCGTCAGGTCGGACGCGAGGTACAGATCGTACGGCGCGCCGATGCGCGGCAGGTGCCAGAGGTATTGCCGTTGGATGAGCGGTACGACCAGATTGTTGCGCATGTCGGTGTAGAGGAAGCTCTCCTCATCGACGATGACGGCAATCTGCGAAGACGGCGAGCGGTTCTCGCCCATACCGAATCGGCCGAGCCTTACCATCTGCCCAATGAGTTTCATGAGAGAGCGGTCCGTCAGCGTGCCAGGGGGAGAGTCGTCACCCGGATGTCTGCCCGCGGGACCGGGATACCCCCACCAGATTCCGGCAGCGCGCGTGAGGACATTCGCGAAATTGCGCTTGAGAACGCTTACCGTCTGCTCCAGTGAATTCAACGCACCGTAATCACGGTCGCGCATCGGTTGCGGCAGACGGTAGGCCGCAGGCTCCCCAAGTACCGCAATGGGCGTCGCGCCTACCAGTGAGTGACCTGCGATTTCGCTGACCTCCTCACCATGACTCAGCGGGGACCCCGGCGACCCGAAGCGGGCCAGGCCGTGCGTGCGGGCGATGTGTGTCCGTGTATCGTCCTCGCTGAAGTACAGCTTGCCGTGAATGCGAGCCGACTCTAGGGGGATCATCAGCCCGTTCGTGCCACCGGGCCCGCGAAAACCGTAGCTGTAGGGGCTCGCAAGAAAGTCGACTCTGGGACACCGCAGCACTCTGTGGAGAGCTGTATGGCCGATGCGGTGGTATGAGTTGTGCGTGTGGTTGGGGTGACGGCCAAACCACCCGTTCGACCACCACAGCTCCATCGTGTACCCGTAGAACACGCCCGCAAGCGCTTGGTTGGCAGACGCCTGCTTGGCGACCGCGCAGAAGTGGTCGATGGTATCGGCGACGAGATCAGAGACCGACATGAAATAGTCGATGTCTTGGCGCGTTTTGCCCGGGTCGCGGAACATGAAAAAGTCAGCGCGCTCTTGAAGCTCTGGGCCTGGCACGGCTGCCGTGTCGAACGCAACGGATGGATCGCACCAGGCTGTGCGCAACGAGTCGAGGCGGTTGCCGTACTTTATTCGCAGCCACACCCGAAACCTGTCAGCCATCGCCGCGCTGTAATCCGATGCCCGGTTATCCCTTGCGCCGTTTTTAAGCCATTCCGATGTCCATCCCGCGCAGACGTGGTAACCGACGAACCGGTCGGCGATCGGAAGCGCCTCGGTCCTCGTCACGAGTGATGATAAATATGCCGAGGCATCGTCGCGCCACTTCTGTGAGGCGTACGACTGCATGTCGGTCGTTCCGTCCGCGAACGTTTCCAGCTCTCCCGGGTTTTCTTCGATCCACCAGTCCGGTGCCTCGAGTTGAATACGTGGCAGGAAGCGCGCATCGGGGTCCGCGTCTAGAACACGAAGGAACATCGGCGCCAAGTCTGGGAAGTCGTACGTGGCTGCGCTCGCTCGGGCTGGCCGCCGCCACGCAATCCCGAACGTGTAGATGTGCACGCCTGCCTCTGCCATCATGTGTGCCGACTCTGCGAAATCCCACCCATCCTCGGTCGGCGTCGGCACCCAGTAGACGGCCGCAAACACCGGGCGGTCATGAAGGTACAGTGCCGGCGATCCGTTATGCATTCGGACTTCTGCTCTTGGCATGACACTGCTCCCCAATTTAAGCTGCACCGACGGTGCCGCCGATTCGGCCTCTTCGCGCGCCACCCTGGCAGGGTCACCATTGACCGGCACACGCTTGTACGGCCGCGCAACGTGGGACCCTCGAAATTTGGCGCGCCGCGCGTA
Source organism: Chloroflexota bacterium (assembly GCA_016210435.1). Taxonomy (GTDB): domain Bacteria; phylum Chloroflexota; class Dehalococcoidia; order Lucifugimonadales; family Lucifugimonadaceae; genus VGZT01. The sequence continues at coordinate 211 of JACQUF010000005.1, read as the reverse complement.
ATCCCGGGTGACGCTCCGGACCGCCCAGAGGTTTCCACCAGGTGACCGAGATTGGGCCGCAGTACTGGCTGCTGTAGCCCACAGACGTTTTCGGTCACACGCATGGCGCGAGCCGGTTACGTTGAGACAACGCACTTTAGAGCTGGCGTAGCTTCGGATCGAACCGGTCGCGCAGCCAGTCGCCCAAGAAGTTGAACGCTAGGACTGTCAG
>JACQUF010000133.1 GCA_016210435.1 Chloroflexota bacterium | reverse complement strand
TCATGGGGTCGTGGCTCTCGTTGAGCTCCACGTAGCCGACCCCCAGCCGGCGTGCGAATTCCCGGCACTGGTCCCGCGACAGCGACTGATCGAGCGTACACAGAACATAGGTGCGCGGGATGGAAAGGGTGTAGAACGTCGGGAAGGTCATGCGCTCCGCGAACGGCGCGAAGGGCTGGCGGCACAGCTTCGAGAGCGCCCACGCCCGATCCTCCGGCGAGGCGTCCAGGAAGAAGTTAGCCGTCATCTCCGGTGTGTAGGTGGTCGAGTTGTCCCCACTCTCTGCAGCCATCTGCTCGTAGATTCGCACCCGCTCCGGCGGCATGTGATCAACTATCGCCTCGCCGTCCTTCAGCGCGATGGCCGCCAGGTAGACGAGGTGGGAAATACGATCCGGAATCCTTTCCGCCAGCTTCGAAATAACCACCCCGGACATGCTGTGGCCGACGAGCACGACGCCGCGCAGGTCGCGCTGGACGATGAACGACTTCACGTCGTCGACGTAGGTCTGCATAGTCACGCCCGCTCGCTCGGCCTGGCGGTTCCCATGGCCCGGCAGGTCCAGCGCGTAGGCCTTGAGGTTCCTCTCCTCCAGGATTGGCGCCACCTTATCCCACAACCATGCCCCACGGGCAGCGCCATGGATTAGGACGTACACTCCGGCCATAGTTGCTCCTTTCGTCGCGGGCGAAAAGGGGAAGAGATAGTTCATCCGCTTCGCGAACGAATCCTTTTCGGCTCTTCCCCTTTTCGCCTCTTCGCCCTCTGGTCTTCAGCACCCCGACCTCCTGCCCTGCCGCCGACTATGCCATGGCCTGCCTGGGCTTCTGCAGGATTATTATGTGCTGATGGCTGATGTTGGGCACGTAGGAATGCGGGTAGCCGTAGGGGCGCAGGCGGGTCCCCGCCTGGTACCATATCTTCTCGCCCTTCGGAACGAAGCCGGCCCGCTTTGCCCGGCGCGACAGATCGGCGTTCACGTAGACGTACTCCCCGTTCTGATAACAGTTCCGGACGATCACGACCATGTAGCGGTTAGCCTTCAGCACCCGGCGGCACTCGGAGAACACCTCCTCCATCGAGTCGAGGTACTGCTCGTAGCCGCCGGCATTGGCGAGGTCGAGATCGCTTGCGGATACCATGTTGTAGTCGGTCTGGCGGTTCCTGTGACCCGGGTAGCGGCCGTTGCACATGGTCCTTTCGAGCTGCACGTTGTACGGGGGATCGGTCGCGATAAGGTCGAAGCTATCATCTTCGAGCCTCCGCATCTCTTCCCGGCAGTCGCCGACGGTCATCGGGCAGGCGGGAATGATGCCGGCGCCCTCTTCGATCACCTGATGGTAGATCTCGGCCCAGCGGGGATTCAGCTCGATTCCGAGGCAATACCTCGGTGGATCGGAGATCGCGGCGCCAATCAGGGTTCCGCCGACCCCGGCGAACGGGTCCAGCACCCGGCCGCCCGCCGCGGTGAAGAACTCGATAAGGAGCTTCATGAGCCGGGGTGGCTTGTTCGCCCCGTGCGCCTTTCGCACGTCGTGGCCCAGTTCCCTTGGGTACGCGGTAGTGAGGACTGTTCTGGTGAAGTACAGCCACTCCTCGCCGGAAAGCTCGTTCAGCCGGTTGAGCGGGTGCTTCTCCCCGCGCCGGTAAGGCTTCGGATCGACACAGGCCTCCGCATCAGTGCTCCGGGAAGCGGTCGCCGGTGGCGTGTCGCCCAAGAATTCCACGTCCATGGTTACTACTCACAATTGGTCACGTTAGTAGGAAGCGTCAGCAGTTCTCCGGCCAATCATACCATCCGGTACGATACCGTGCAAACGGCTGTGGGTAGGCTTGCTGGATGTCGCTGTAGTCCTGGGAGCGCGGGCGGCCGCCAGCCGCCCCTACGTGGACTGCTCTGCCCTCGGAAAGCACGACACGCATGGCCGTTTCCTTAGTGTTGATAAGCCTTCTCCGCAAGGGGCGGTTGGTGGTACACAACCGGTTGGCGGGCGCGATGAATCGCGCCCCTACAGCTCCCGCTGCCCGGCGCGGAGTTCAGGCATGCACCCTGCTGACGGCTGATCGCTGACTGCTGATAGCTGTCAGCTACCTGTGGTAGAATGGCCGCAGCGCGGCAGGAGGGGAGAGGAGAAAGGGGGCAGGGAAAGCACATGAAAGACGACTTGAAGCAGCTTGTGAAGGAGCTCGCGGCCCTGGACGGCGTCTCCGGGAC
>JACQUF010000132.1 GCA_016210435.1 Chloroflexota bacterium | reverse complement strand
TCGCGGGGTCGGGGCCGGAGGATGCCGTCCATCACTTTGGCCGTCAGCGGAAGGAAGGCGAGGGGCGCCAGGGCTGGAAGATACCCTAGGATGGCCAGGCAGACCACGACCGTGACCAGCAGAGCCTGGTAGATGGCGGATCCTCTCCCGATTTCGAGGCGCCGCCTCAGCGGCCAGGAAATGGTGGCCGTCGCGCGGTGCCGGACCTTCATCTTCACGTAGAACACGCTGCTGGCGGAGTAGAGGAACGAGAGCAGCCATAGCCAGGCAGCGTTGGCGTCCAGGGGCAACCCGCCTGCATAGTACGCGGCCGGGGCAGCGAGCGATAGCCCGGCGATCGCAAACAGCTCGCCCTGAGCCGTGCGATCCAGGCGGCGAGTCCCCAGGTAGAGCTGCACCAGTACAAGCAACGCGAAGACGATCGCGAGGGGAACGAGCAGGATCCGGCCGTAATAAAAGACCAGCGGGGCGCCGGCGACGAGCCCAACCCCACCGTACGCCAGCATCCAAGCGAGGAGCTCTCCCCGCCTCTCTGCTCTCCCGTTAGCGCGCGTGCGCTTCACTAACAGGGTCAGGGGGTACCGGGCCGCGAAGAACGCCAGCATACTGATCAAGAACAGGAGACTCTGCCACCCGAAGCCAGGACCAACCGCCGTCCCTATCACGAAGGGCACCAGCAGCATCGCCCAGGCCCCGTGCTCGCGCGGGATTACGATCCGGCGCCGCGGCCTTGTCGCCAGCCTTCCGCCGGTAACTGATCCGTCGTGGTCCAGGTCGGTTCGTTTTTCAGTCAATCGCATGCTCGCCATCAACAACAACCTCCGCGGTTGTTATGACAACTTGACGCCCGTAATGCTAATATTACCCGATCCTGGCCGGCCTCGCAGCGACCTAAGTCGCAGGCAAACGAACCTGCAATGCGACAAAAGTCACTGAAGGTTCGCAAGTTTACCGCTAAAGTTGATATCACAAGGAGGTGCCATGGGCGAGCTTCAGATGGTGGCGGGTCGTGAGGCGCGACCCAAGCTGAGCCAGGTGGATTTCTCCCGCACGCCGTTCACGATAGCGTGGGAGATCACCCGATCCTGCGGTTTGGCGTGCCTGCACTGCCGCGCCGAGGCGCAGCCGAAGCGGGACCCGCGAGAGCTGTCCACCGCCGAAGGCGTGGCCCTCATCGATGAAATCGCTCAAATGGGCAACCCGATCCTGGTAGTCACCGGTGGGGACCCGCTCATGCGGCGCGACGTCTTCCATCTCATCCGCTACGCCACGGAGAAGGGGCTCCGCGTCTCGTTCTCGCCCAGCGCGACGGCCCTCCTCACGCGGGAAAACCTCTCCCGCGCTAAGGAGGCGGGCATCGTTCGGGTGCACTTGAGCCTGGACGGCTCGACCCCCGAGATCCACGATTTCTTCCGAGGCGCGAGCGGATCTTATGCCAGGACAATCAGCGCTATCAAGCACATCCGGGAGCTCGGCCTCTCTCTCCAGATCGGCACGACGGTGAGCCGCCACAACGTGGCGGACCTCCCGGAGCTTTCGGAGGTCGTCAAGGGCTTCGGCGCCCTGATGTGGAGCCTGTTCTTCCTGGTGCCCGTCGGCAGGGGCAAGTCCGGCGACGTGGTCTCGGCCGAGGAGCACGAGCGCGTGTTCAACTGGCTGTACGACCTCTCTAAGGACGCGTCTTTCGACGTTCGCACGACGGCCGCCCAGCACTACCGGCGCGTGGTGATACAGCGGCGCCGCTCCGAGGAGGCGGCGCAGACGCACGCAAAGGGAGTCGTGCGCTTCGCCCTTGCAGGAGCCGGGTACAGCTTCCAGGATGGCATCGGCCGCCCGGAGCGTGGCGTGAACGACGGGAACGGCTTCTGCTTCGTGTCGCACACGGGCGACGTCTGCCCCAGCGGCTTCCTCCAAATGCCCGCGGGCAACGTGCGAGAGGCCCCGCTGTCGGACATCTACCGCAACTCGCGGCTCTTTCGGGAGTTGCGCCATCCCGGCCTTCTGAAAGGGAAGTGCGGCCGCTGCGAGTACCGCGTCGTCTGTGGCGGGTCGCGGGCCCGGGCCTACGCCGTGACCGGCGACTACCTCGAGTCCGAGCCCTATTGCGTTTACGAGCCCAGTGCCCAGGGGTCAGAGGTGATCGCTTGAGGACCCGCCTGGACCCTCAGGACTACCGAATCATAAACAATACCCAGGGCGGCTTTCCACTTGTGCCGCGACCTTTCAAGGAGCTAGGCGACAAGCTTGGCATGTCCGAGCAGGAGACGCTGGGGCGGATACGTAACCTTGTGGCCAAGGGGACTCTTAGCCGGTTCGGCGTAGTGCTGAATCCGAGGCGGCTGGGCGGCAACAGCTCTCTGGCAGCTATCGCGGTTCCTCCGGACCGGCTGGAGGAGGTTATCGCGATCGTCAACTCCAGGCCGGAGGTGTCACACAACTACGAGCGAGAGCATCGCTTCAACCTGTGGTTTGTGGTCTCGACCGTCGACCCGGCCGGCATCG
>JACQUF010000004.1 GCA_016210435.1 Chloroflexota bacterium | reverse complement strand
CTCTGGGACGACCAGATCCGTGACATGGCGAAAAATGGCGGCGTGGTCGGCATCCATTTCTGCTCGCAGCTGGTCCTGGGCGTAAAAGACAGACAGGCGTCAATCCCGGACGTGATCCGCCAGATCAAGTACGTGGTGAACATTGGCGGCATCAACGTCGTCGGGCTCGGGCCGGATTTCGTACTCGGCAACCCGGAGCGAGATGCCCGCTATCTGCGGAATACGAACCAGCTCGATATCACGTGGACCAAAGGCCTTGAATCGAGCAAAGAGATCGCGAACCTGCTGCCCGCCCTCGAAGAATCCGGGTTCACCGAAACCGAAATCGAGAAGATCCTCGGCGGAAACCTGAGTCGCCTGTTTCACGAAACGCTGCCCGCCTGATTTCCCAAAGCATGTCTTTTTCGACTGACTGGGTGGAATCCTTGCGTGCGCACACCGAATTTCAGGATAATCGGCCAGATCTGCCGACGTAATTCGTCGCGCCCCGAGGCAAGACTGTAGCCCTAGGCGTATTTCGGTACGCCCGCGCCGCATTCGACACCGGAAGACGTAAGCCCCTCAGTATTTCGTTTGCCGCTTAACGGATATCGCTGTTGCAGCAGCTGCTTCCGCCGCTATCTGGCGTAGTCCGAGACTTCGATTGGGCCGCCATATGCATGATTAGCCGCCGAAATATGACGGCTAATTGATTGTTTTGCCGATTGTTCCCGTATTGGCGACGATTTTCAGTGCCCGACATCCCAAAGAGCTTGACAATCGTAGATAGACAAGGCAGGATTTCCGCCGACACCGCGGGGCTGGCCGCGGGCGGATGGCTGCTTGCACGGAAGGTAGGGCTGTATGCGATTTCGACGGACCAGTCCGTTCAGAGTTCTGCCCGTTCTCTTCCTGAGCGGGCTCCTTGCATTTCTGATCGCGTGCGGCGGCGGTGAAGAGCCGACCGCTACCAAGGCCCCGGCGGCGCCTGCTGCGACGCCCACCAAGGCGCCGGCAGCCCCGGTTGCGACGCCGACTACGGCGGCGGCGCCCACTGCCACCGCGGCACCACAGCCCACGGCTACCAAGGCGCCGGAGAAGCCCAAGGCGCCGTCGGGTAGCCTGACGTTCACCCCCGGCGTCATCAACGTCGGCCTTGGGACGCCGCGCTTCTGCACCGCCGGTTGCGCCGAAGACGTCTATATGTCCAGCGTCCTTGAAACGTTCTACAGGCCCGAGAAGGGCGACTTCGCGGGCGACAAGCCTGAAGCGCAAATCCTTTCGGTCGGATGGACGCTCGACCCCGGCCTCAAGTTCCTGGACTTCAAGATCCGCAAAGGTGTCCCCTTCCACAAGGACAAGACCGGCAAAGACTGGGGCGTCATGACCGTCCAGGACGTGCAGTTCAGCTTCAACGACGCCAACTCGGTCACGCAGAAGGAGAGCATCCACGGCCAAGCGGGTGACTTTGCCGCCTTGTTCACGAACATGGAGATCGTGAACGACGAGACCGTCAGGATCATCTACAAGGTGTACGACAGCCGCGGCCTCCGACACCGGTTCAGCCTGTTCTGGCAGACCGCGGGGGTGCTGCCCAAGAAGGCGCTCGACGAACTCGGTCCGGACGGGATGCGCAACGTGATCGTGGGCACCGGCCCTTACCGCGTGCTCGAGTGGATCCAGAACGACAAGATTATCCTCGAGGGCGTCGATAACCATTGGCGCAAGACCCCCGGCGTCGCCAAGATCACGTTCCTCCAGGTCGCCGAAGCGGCGGCCCGGCGTGCCGGCCTGGAGACCGGGCAGTTGGCCGCGGCGCCGGTCTCTCTCAAGGACCGCAAGGCGCTCGAAGCCAAGGGCATGGTATTTGCCAAGGACCTGGGCTTCACGAGCGTCCGCAACCTGGGGATGACCGGCAACTACTGGGAAGAGAAGCACGCTTTCAGCGGCGCGACTCTGACCCGTACGCTCGACACCGCAAAGCCATGGGTGGGCAACCCCAAGGACCCGGCGTCGATGGACAAGGCGCGCAAGGTCCGGTTGGCGTTTGCCCACGCGATCGACCGCGTCGGTCTGGCAAAGTCAGTCATGGACGGGATAGGCAGCCCCGCGTACTACGCGTATGAGCCGCCCGTCACCGGACCCCTCTTCAAGAAAGGCCCATACCCCCAGGGCTGGGAATACCCGTTCGACATCGCCAAGGCCAAGCAGCTGCTTACCGAAGCGGGCGTCGGGGGTGGGTTCGACATGGAGGTCTGGGTCGGACCGCCCGGCACTACATCCGAGCTGATGACCGCGATCGCCGGCACCTGGCTGGCCGACCTCAAGATCAAGGTCACGTTGGACCAGAACGTTTACTCGACCTACCGGCCGGGGCTGGTGCAGCGCACGACCAGCAAGCCGTTCATCGGTTGCGGTGACGACGAGAAGTACAACTTCCCGTACGACTGGGCGCGCGGGTTCGTGATGAGCTCGTTCAGCGATGGCGGCTACGGCGTCGGCATGGAAGTACCGTTCGCGGCCGACAACTACAGGAAGGTCGCGGGAGAGCCCGACAAGCAGAAGCGCATCGATTTGAACCTCGCCTTCACCCAGAAGGGGATCGACGAGGCGCTCTGCATCGGCATCGTGTCCGAGCCCATCGGCTTCCTGTACAACCCGACCGTGATCGCCTCCTGGGACCTGCTGCCGATGGGTAACGGCAACCTGTCAGGCATGCACAACCTGGAGTCGATCGTCCTGAAGTAATTAACCTGGCGCCCACCGCCCCGGCGTGTAGCGCCGGGGCGGTGGGGAGATTCGACCACCGGCAGGTGCCCGGTCCAGGGGCGATGGGGCAAACTGACGGCTGAGGCGCTCTGGCCAAGGCCAGGGACTGGAAGGAGCGTTAAGGCGGATGCGCCGTTTTCTGGCAACGCGCGTCGCGTACAGCATCTTCGCGATGATCGCTGCCACCATGATTGTTTTCAGCGTGTCGCGGGTCCAGGGCGATCCGCGCCTGCTATATGCGCAGCAAGGCGGCTATGGCATCACCCCTGAGCAGTGGGAGGAACTGGGCAGAAAGCTCAATCTGGACAAGCCCTTGCCCATCCAATACGTGCTCTGGCTCGGTCGGGTCATACAGGGCGACCTGGGCCGCTCTCTGCTCGGCCAGATCCCGGTGACGGAACTGATTCGACAGAAGATTACCAACACGTTGCAGCTGGGCCTGGCCTCCTGGTTGCTGGCAACCGCTCTGGGTGTCCCGATCGGTATTCTTTCTGCGGTCAAGCGCGCTACCCTCTGGGATTACTTTGGCCGGGGCCTTGCCCTGATCGGCCAGGCTGCTCCGGCGTTCTGGATCGGGATCATGTTCATCCTTATCTTTGCCGTGCGCTGGGAGATCTTCCCGTTCGGCACCAAGGGAGAGGGGTCCGCCATCTCAAACTGGAAGCACTTCGTTCTCCCTACGATCACGCTCGGCTTCGGCGCCGCCGCGGGCTACATGCGGCTCACCAGGTCGGCGATGCTTGAAGTCCTCGACTCAGAATTCGTCAAGCTCGCACGTGCCAAAGGCGTGAGAGAGTGGACCATCGTCTGGAAGCACGCGTTCAAAAACGCGCTGATACCGCCGCTTACGCTGTCCGCGCTGATCCTGGTGGGCTTCGTGACCGGCACGGTGGTCGTCGAGACAGTCTTTTCCTGGCCGGGGCTGGGCAAGCAGACCGTCGACGCGGTATACAACAATGACTTCCCGGTGATCACGGGGACCGTCCTTCTGAT
>JACQUF010000113.1 GCA_016210435.1 Chloroflexota bacterium | reverse complement strand
GGTTTGCGTGCTGGCCAAGAAGGGCGCACCCATCGCGATAGGCCGGCTCGAGCGCTTCGTGGCCGACTGGGAGCTTTCGCAGGGCGCGACGGCGCTCGAGCTACCGGCATCCTCCGGCAAGAGGGTCGCCGTCGTAGGCGCCGGCCCCGCGGGGCTGACCGCCGCCGCCGACCTGGCTCGCTTTGGCCACTGGGTAACCATCTTCGAATCCCTGCATGCCCCCGGGGGCGTGCTGCGCTATGGCATCCCACCGTTCCGCCTCCCCTCCGAGGTCGTGGAGGCCGAGGTCGGGTACGTCAAGCGCCTGGGCGTCGAGATACAGCGCGACATGGTCATCGGCAGGACCACGACGGTAGACGAGCTACTGGAGACCTACCACGCGGTGTTTCTTGGCACCGGCGCCGGGCTTCCCACGTTCATGAACATTCCCGGCGAGAACCTGAACGGCGTGCTGTCGGCGAACGAGTTCCTGACCCGCAACGTCCTGATGAAGGGATACCTCTTCCCCCGGTTTGCGACGCCGGTCAAGCTCGGAAAGCGGGTCGCCGTGATCGGCGCCGGAAACGTCGCTATGGACGCCGCGCGCACGTCCCTTCGCCTCGGAGCCGAGAGCGTGACGATAGTCTACCGGCGATCCGATAAGGAGATCCCGGCGAGGGCCGAAGAGGCCCACCACGCGAAGGAAGAGGGGATAGTATTCAGGCTCCTCACCGCGCCCACCCGGATCCTCGGGAACGACCGCGGATGGGTGGAGGGCATGGAGTGCATCGAGATGGAGCTCGGGGAGCCCGACGACAGCGGCCGCCGCAGGCCAATCCCGAAGCCGGGGTCCGAGTTCATCCTCGACGTCGACATGGTAATCGTGGCGATCGGCACATCTCCGAACCCGCTGGTGCCGCGAACCACCGCTGGCCTTGAGACGGGCAGGAGCGGCATAGTCATAGCCGACCGGGCCACGGGCCGGACCCGGAAGGCCAGGGTCTGGGCCGGAGGCGACGTCGTGACGGGCGCCGCCACCGTCATCGAGGCGATGGGCGCCGGCAAAGCCGCCGCCGCCGACATCGACGAGTTCCTCCGAAACGGAGCTTAACTTCCGCCCCTCAGAGCATCGTAGCACGACGGAAGCCGGGACGTCGACGTCCCGGCTTCCTTATTGCAGGACTAATCCCTGTGCATGCTATACTATGTCCATGATAGAGCCTACCGAAAACCTCATCGAGTCATACAAGATATACGTCACAAGGGGCCTTGAGGATGAGGAGAGGTACGAAGATGAGGCCATCCTGGCCCTAATAACGAGAGATGTTATTGAAGAACGCTGGACGGAGCTGACGGAAGCGCAGGTACAACAGGTCGCGGCCATTGACGACCTCCTCGTACACAAACGCGAGCGCGTAGCTGAGGTCCTGCCAAACGGAAACTCTGTAAATCGACGGCTCTGGTGGTGGTTCCTGCATGAAGGGCCGCAAGTGCGGGAACAAGCGCAGGAAGTCTCTTGACTGACATCTTGCACGAGGATGCACCGAAATACGCGGTCCTACAGGCAACGCGCTTGGCCCAGTTGCACGCGATGCAGCCGGCCGATCTACAAACGCTGTTTGATCAGATGGCAAGTGCCAGCCGGCTACCGGGTCTAGGCTACCACTTCGGCAGGCACGGAGACGACTTTGGAGTAAACGCGGCTCAGGAATACGAAGAGTTATTCGTCAAGCACATCCGGCGGAATGACCTGCGCCATTTTACTTCTATCCACCCGAGGCACGGCACCATCATGTGGCACCTGATTGGCATAGACAATGGCTTCGTGGCTCAGTATAATGAGACCAGGCGCACGTATTGGAGCTTCTACCTCGTGACGAACCTCCAAAGGTTCTTGAGATACGGTCGGGCTTGGTGGATAGAAGTCCGTCGAACGGACGTCAGTTGGGAGTTTAAGCCATGGCAATAGCGCACATCGATGAGCTAATTCGTTATTACGAGCGGCACCTGGGTGGTCTCGACGAGCGAGACGTCTACGACACAGAGACTCCGCTTGTTCTCATTGCCAGGGACGATATCCAGGAGCGATGGGAGGACCTTACGCCCGAACAGCGGCGACGCGTGCAGGAATTGGATGACGTTCTGGTGGCGAAGTACAAGCATGTGGCGAACGTCTTGCCAAGTTCTCTCTCGACGGATCGTCGTCATTGGTGGTGGTTCCTGCATGAAGGGCCGCAGGTGCGTGAGCAAGCGCAGGAAGCTGCATGAGCACAGGCACTCCGGCTGCACCCAGTAGGAGAACTTGATGAGCGACATCTACAATCCGGTCTGGCGACGTGACCTGGGGGGAGCCGACGCTCTGGCCAGGCAGGTGGAGTCAGGAGAAGCCAGGATACCAGAGCTTGACAGCCAGACCCTCATCAAGCTGCGCGACTACTGCCAGATAGTCGTCGGGTCAATCGATCCCCGGCGTTCTCCCGAAGACTACCGGCGAGCTGTGGGGCTCCTGGATAAGGTCCTGGAGGAACTCAGAGACCGCCAGTGGTAGGCGTTCCCACTGCCTAGCACGCATCCGGCGCTCCGGCCGAGCGCTCAGAGGTCGTGTGGCGCGCCGAGGTCGCCCCGAACTCGCCGTCCGGGGCCGCCCCGTCCGTGTCCCGCTTGAACTGCTCCTCGTACAGCCTCGCGTAGAGGCCCCCATGCGCCAGCAGCTCGGCGTGCGTTCCCTGCTCGACCAGCCGTCCGCGGTCCAGGACCAGTATTACGTCCGCGGCCAAAATGGTCGATAATCTGTGGGCGATTACCAGGCTGGTCCGGCCGCGGAGCAGGGGGGCCAGCGCCGCCTGGATCAGCCTCTCCGACCGGGAATCCAGCGACGCGGTCGCCTCGTCCAGAATGAGCACGCCCGGGTTCTTCAGCAAAACTCGGGCGATGGCCAGTCGCTGCTTCTCGCCGCCGGACAGTCGATATCCCCGCTCGCCGACGACGGTGTCATACCCATCGGGCAGGTCCGCGATGAAGTCGTGGATGTACGCCGCCTGGCAGGCGCGGACCATCTCCTCCTCCGTCGCGTCCGGCTTGCCGTAGAGCAAGTTCTCCCGAATGGTGGTGTGGAAGAGGTAGGTCTCCTGCGTCACCATGCCGATGTGGTTTCGCAAGTCCTCGAGCGTCAAGTCGCGAAGGTCGTGCCCGTCCACCTCCACGGTTCCCTCGACGGGGTCGTAGAACCGGGGCACCAGGTACGTTGCGGTCGTCTTCCCGGAGCCGCTGGGTCCCACGAAGGCCGCGAGCTGGCCGGGCAGGACCTCGAAGGATATATCTTCCAGAGCCTTGCGATCGCCGCCATCGTAGGAGAAGGAGACGCCGGTGAAGCGGATGTGCCCGGCGATCTGTTCGACCCGTTTGGCGTCGCTTTTCTCGGCAATACCGGGCGGCATGTCAAGGTACTGAAATATCCGGTCGAAGAGGGCCACCGAGGTCATCACGTCGACGTGCACGTTGGCCAGGGCGGAGATGGGCCCGTACAGCCGGGCCAGAAACGCGACGAACGCCACGATCGTCCCCACCGTGAGCTGCCCGCTCAGGACCAGGTGGCCGCCGTACCAGAATATCAAGGCCGGTCCCACAGCTCCAAAGAGGGTGAGCGCCATGAAGAACCAGCGTCCCACCAGGGCCTGCCTCACTTGCAGGCTCATCAGGTCCTGCGTGCGGGCGGAGAACCGGCGGGCCTCCAGCTTCTCGCGCACGAACGCCTTCATGAGCAGGAATCCGCTGACGTTGAGCGTCTCGTGAATGAAGGAGGTAAGATCCGCCTGCCGGCTCTGGGTCTCGCCGGCTATGCGCTGCCGGATCCTGCCGACCCGCCGGGTCGGCGCAATAAAAAGAGGTAGAATGGCGATGGATAGCACGGATAACTGCCAGTTGAGAGAGAAGATCAGGATGAGGGTGCTTGCCACCGTAACGGAGTTGGTCATCACGGCGACGAGGGTGCCCGTCAGGACGTTCTGGACCCCCGCCACGTCGTTGACCAGGCGAGACGTTATCTCCCCCGACTTCGTATTGGTGAAAAAGCCCAGGGACATCCGCTGCAGTTGCCGGTACATCTGGTTGCGCAGGTCGTACATTACCCGCTGCCCCACCAGCGTGTTCAAGTAGTTCTGAGCAACCCCCACGAGGCCCGCGATGGCCGGCACTACGATCATCCCGACGGCCAGCACGTTGAGCAGCCAGGCATCCCCTCGGGGGATGGCATCGTCGATCAGCGTCCGAATAAGGAGAGGAGGCACCAGGCCGAGGGCCGCGACGGTGCAAATGCACAGAAGTATGAGGACAAAGTAGTGCCAGTGAGGGATGAGGTGTGACAGCATGCGCCGGAGGGTGGCCGCGCGGATCTTCGGACGAGTCTTTATCTCCGCGTAATTGATGTGGCCAATGTACTGGCCGCCTCCACCACCCATCATCATAGAGCCAGGATACCCCACTTGCCAAAGGGACCGACACAATCGCACGGTCGCCGATAACCGGAACTGGCCTTAATGATACCATAAGCGACGTGATACGTGTAGCGCTCTTCGGGGACGAGCTCAAGAGTCAGGTGCGGCACTCCCCACCCGGGGCTGGCTGTCGAGGTATTCTTGGAGGATGATGGCGGCGGCGAACGCGTCGATTCGGCGGCGGCGATGTTCCCTCTTGACTCCGGCCTCGATCATGAGCCTCTCGGCCTCCACCGTCGAGAGTCGCTCGTCCCAGAAAACTATGGGAACGCGCACCACCTGGCCGAGCTTGGCCGCGAAGTGCCTGACGTGGCCGGCCTGCTCCCCCTCGGACCCATCCATCCGCAGCGGCAGGCCCACGACGATGCGGCCGACCTGGTAGTCCTCGGCCAGTCTCGCGATCCTCTGGATCGCCTTGGCGGCCGAGTCTGCAAGCACCGTCTCGAGGCTCTGAGCGATCAGTTGGCTTGGGTCGCTCACGGCCACGCCGATGCGGCGGCGCCCGACGTCAAGACCCAGCACTCTCACCGCGCTAGCTCCCCGGCCCGGCCTGATCTCCCAGAACCACGGAGATCCTGGATGACAGCCAGGGCATCGTCCGCATGGCAAGCGGATCGAAGCCGAGCTCGATCCGGTACCGGCTCATGTACGGGAGAGCGGCAAGGCTCTTGTCAACCTGGTCTACCGCCTGCCCCGGCAGGTCCGACTTGATTCGGGCCAGGGCCGACTCGTCGACCTGGTACTTTGCCTGGGCGCTCACGTGGGTGCGGAAGACCGCTAGCCCATCCACGCGCTCAACCGGCACGGGCTGCGTGTACTTCACGGGCCCGGAGAGCAGCCGGACTCCGTCGGCCTCGTATCGGGCAAGGTACTCGTCTACGACCGGAGCCAGCATGCGCTCGACGTC